>JAKSQR010000031.1 GCA_024404065.1 Clostridia bacterium
GAAGGTGGGGCTTGTTATTTAATATTTACTTAGAATGAAATACCTAAGTCAGCAAGGTCAAGGTTAAGTACATCAAGTACAACAAATACTATGATGAGAAGGCCCTGAACAAGTGCAAGAAGGGGGAAGAAAACAACATAAAGAGCTGCTGAGCCGAAATCCTGAATTGCGAACTGAGGAAGTGAAATCTTACCCTCTAAGTCCTTGAATAAAGGAATTTCAAACTTTGACTTTTCTTCTGTTTCCTCTTCGGGAACTTCTTCAACTGCTGCTTCATCCTTCTGCTGGTCATCTGCTGCATAAGCAACAACTGACATTGCTGAGAAAGCCATTAAAATTGCAAGTAAAACTGCTAAAATCTTTTTCATAATAAAACATTCCTCTCTGATATAAAGGATACTGCGGACAAACTGCCCTTTGGTGTAGTATATCACACAGGTATTCAAGTTTCAATATTTTTTATTATTTCTTTTTAAGAGCGGTCTGCTCTTAAGCAGATTAGTTTTTCTCAACGCCAAGGGTTACCTTTTCGCCATTGATATCAAGCTCATTTGAGTATGAGCCGCCTGCAGCGTAAATAACATCTGTAGCAAGTACATCGTGGGTGATGCCTGCCTTGTTTGCTTCAAGTATAGCTGCAATCTTTTCGTTACCATCACAGTAAATCTTGATTGTATCCATAACCTCAAAGCCTGCCTTTTTACGCATATCCTGAATCTTGGAGGTAAGCTCACGTACAAAGCCTTCCTCAATAAGCTCAGGTGTAAGGTTTGTATCAAGTATTACGGTAATACCATTGTCGCTTTCTGCCTGGAAGCCTTCCTTCTGAACGGTTTCAATAAGAAGGTCCTCGGTAGCAAGGGCAATTTCCTGACCCTCAATATTAAGCTTGATTGCGCCTTCGGTATCAAGCTGCTTCTTTGCCTCTGAACCGTCAAGGCTCATAAGAGCGTTACGGATAGCACCTATAAGCTTGCCGTACTTGGGACCAAGTGTCTTAAGCTGTGGCTTGAAGGTATATGAAACATAGCTGGATGAGTCATTTACAAACTCAACCTTCTTAATATTAAGCTCATCCTCAACAATAGCAAGGAACTCCTCAGGAAGTTCACGGGGAACACCTACAAACATCTTGCCAAGAGGCTGTCTGTTCTTGATGTTTGAGCCGTTACGTGCTGCACGGCCAAGAGCAACAACATTAAGTGTTTCATCCATATATGCTTCAAGGTCCTTGTTGATGTAAGCAGGATTTGAAACAGGATAATCACAAAGGTGAATGCTTTCGGGTGCATCAGGATTAACGGACTTTACAAGGTTCTGGTAGATATCCTCTGTCATAAAGGGAATCATGGGAGCAGCAAGCTTGATAACTGTTTCAAGTGCGGTGTAGAGGGTCATATAAGCGTTAATCTTATCCTCATCACTATTCTGCTTCCAGAATCTTTCTCTGCCACGGCGAACATACCAGTTACTCATTTCGTCAACGAAGGTCTGGAGTGCTCTTGCAGCCTCAGGGATTGCATAATCTGCAAGGTAGCCGTCAACTGTATCAATTACTGTATTAAGTCTTGAGAGCAGCCACTTATCCATAATGGAAAGCTTGCTGTAATCAAGTGTATGCTTTGTTGGGTCAAAGTTATCTATGCTTGCATAAAGAATATAGAAAGCATAAGTATTCCAGAGTGTACCCATAAACTTACGCTGACCCTCTGTAACTGCCTTATCGTGGAAACGGTTGGGAAGCCAGGGAGCAGAGTTAGTGTAGAAGTACCAACGGATTGCATCTGCACCAAGATTTTTAAGTGCGTCAAATGGGTCTACTGCATTGCCCTTGGATTTGGACATCTTCTGACCATTTTCATCCTGAACAAGACCAAGAACTATAACGTTCTCATAAGGGCTCTTATCAAAGAGGAGGGTGGAAATAGCCATAAGTGAGTAGAACCAGCCTCTTGTCTGGTCAACAGCCTCTGAAATAAACTTTGCAGGGAACTGCTGCTCAAACTTCTCTTTATTTTCAAATGGATAATGATGCTGTGCAAAGGGCATTGAGCCTGAATCGTACCAGCAGTCAATAACCTCAGGTACTCTCTTCATCTGCTTGCCACACTTTTCGCACTTGATTGTAACATCATCAATAAACGGTCTGTGAAGCTCGATATCGTCAGGACAGTTATCGCTCATTTCTTTAAGCTCTGCAATAGAGCCGATAGCGTGCCTATGACCACATTCACACTCCCAGATGTTAAGTGGTGTACCCCAGTAACGGTTACGGGAAATACCCCAGTCCTGAATATTCTCAAGCCAGTCACCAAATCTGCCCTTACCGATTGATTCGGGAATCCAGTTAACTGTGTTGTTATTCTTTACAAGATTATCACGAACTGCGGTCATCTTAATGAACCAGGATTCTCTTGCATAGTAGATGAGAGGTGTGTCACATCTCCAGCAGTGAGGATACTCATGCTCCATCTTAGGTGCGGAGAAGAGGATACCTCTGCCGTCAAGCTCTTTAAGAACCTCAGGGTCACAGCTGACTGCACCTTCGTCAATTTCAGCCTGCTTGGGCTTTGCTCTCATACCAGCAAAGGGAGTTTCTGCCTTCATTACACCGTGCTCGTCAACCATCTGTACAAAGGGAGCATCATACTTACGGCCAACACGGGCGTCATCCTCACCGAATGCGGGAGCTATATGTACAATACCTGTACCATCTGACATGGTTACGTAGGTATCACAGTAAACAAAGAATGCCTTTTTGCCCTGCTTATCAGCTACATCCTTAGCGCACTGATAAAGGGGCTCATACTCTTTATATTCAAGGTCAATGCCCTTAAATTCCTCAATGATTTCATAAGCGGGAGTACCTTCCTCACGCTCAATACCACCAAGTACGTTATCAAGAAGAGCTTTTGCCATATAGTATGTAAAGCCATCTGCTGCCTTAACCTTGCAGTAGGTTTCGTCAGGGTTAACGCAAAGACCGATATTTGATGCAAGGGTCCAGGGTGTGGTAGTCCATGCAAGGAAGTAAGCATCCTCACCTACTACCTTAAAGCGAACTACTGCTGTACGCTCTTTAAGTGTCTTATAGCCCTGTGCTACCTCGTGAGATGAAAGAGGTGTACCACAACGGGGGCAGTAAGGAACAATCTTGAAGCCCTTGTAAAGAAGGCCCTTATTCCAGATTTCCTTAAGTGACCACCACTCGGACTCAATAAAGTTATTATGGTATGTTACATAGGGGTCATTCATATCAGCCCAGAAACCAACTGTGCCTGAGAAATCCTCCCACATACCCTTGTATTTCCAAACGCTCTCCTTACAATGGCTGATGAAGGGCTCAAGGCCGTAATCTTCAATCTGGTCCTTACCATTGATGCCAAGCATCTTTTCTACCTCAAGCTCAACGGGAAGACCGTGAGTATCCCAACCTGCCTTACGGGGTACAAACTCACCCTTCATTGTGTGGTATCTTGGAATCATATCCTTGATAACTCTGGTAAGAACGTGACCGATGTGAGGCTTACCATTAGCTGTGGGAGGGCCATCATAGAATGTGTAGGTAGGGCAACCCTCTCTGATTTTCATACTCTTTTCAAAAATTTCGTTTTTGTTCCAGAAGTCAAGCACTTCTTTTTCTCTCTCAACAAAGTTGAGATTTGTGGAAACCTTTTTGTACATATTTAATCCTCCTGACAGAGTGATAATTTACCATTTTGTTTGTCGCTTTGTACTCATACTATCCCATTTTATAAGATAATCGTTTAGTATTATAACAATTTTTATTTATAATATCAAGTGTTTTTTACTGAAGAAAACATTTGTACACGCAAAGGCAACACTTTCGCATTTTTCACTTTGTTTTATTGACCTTTTCAAAGCAGGGTGATAGAATAATTTCATACAAAAAGGAGGCGCAAAAATGAAAAAGATTATATCGGCTTTGCTCTCACTTATTCTTGTAATAAGCCTTACCTACATGGCTTTTGCAGTGGATAACAGCAAAGAGCTTAAATTCAGAGAAGACGGCACCTTTAAAATTTTACAGATTTCAGATACACAGGATGACGCACATCCCGCCTATGATATGATAGAATTTGTTAAGCTTTCCATAAAGGAATCAAAGCCTGACTTAATCATATTCACAGGTGACCTTGTAGAGGATAAACGCCCCGGTGACCTTACAAAGGATGACGACCCATTTCATGAGGGCGTAGTTGTAAAAAACAATCAGGAAAAGACAACTGAAAACCTTGAAAAAGCTGCGGACAGCGTGCTTAGCATACTTCAGGAAAGCGGCATTCCCTTTGCTCTTGCACAGGGCAACAACGACCATAACTGCGGTATTTCAGATGCATATTGGCTTAAGATTTACAGCAGGTATTCAAACTGCCTTACTACCGATATGAGCAACGACTCCGAGGGTAGAATTGACTATAACATTCTGATAAATGGCACAGACGGAAGCCCTGCATTTAACCTTTGGATTATGGATACCGAAAGGGGCGGCACAAACACCGAGCAGGATGACTGGTATAAACAGGCTTCAACTGAGCTTACAAATAAATACGGCAAGGTAATTCCCGCCTTTGTTTTTGAGCATATTCAGGTGTGTGATATAGGTAATTTATTTGAGGAATGCTCACCCTTTGATGAGGGTGCAAAGGCTTGTGGCTCAAAGGTTGTAAGGCTTAACAGAGAGATTGCAACTGGCTATAATTTCTTTGGCTATGAGCCCGGTCTTACCAGCCAGCAATTCCTTTCATGGAAGGAGCAGGGTGATGTAATTGGAGCCTTCTTTGGTCATCAGCATGTAGAGGGATTTTCAGGCAAGGTTGAGGGTATAGAATTAGGCTTTACCTACGGCTGTGAATTTGCTAAAACAGGCCCTTACGGCTACAGAGTATTCACACTTCACGAGGATGATATTCTGAATTATGATAACGAGCTTTTCACCTATGAAGGCAGTGTAAAAACAGGCAATGCACGCATTGAAAAGCAGGCAGAAATCAGCTATAAAGAGTATAAAAATCCTGCTGAAAAAGCTTTTTACTCCATTATCAATTTCGTTAAGTTTGCAATAAGCTTTGTAATTGACATTTTTGCGTAAATTAAGCACAAATAATGAAAATATAAAATAGTAGTTATATTGACATTCCACCTTTATTGTAATAATATAAAAGGTGGAATTTTTTTAGTTGGAGGAGAGCATTATGAACAACGTAAAAGAGTTATACGAAATATGGCTTAAGGGCACAGAAAATAACGAAGAAATGCACGCAGAGCTTACCGCTATTGCAGGCAACGAGGATGAAATCCTTGACCGTTTTTACCGCAACCTTGAGTTTGGTACAGCAGGTCTTCGTGGTGTGCTTGGTGCAGGCACTAACAGAATGAATACCTACACAGTAGGTCAGGCTACTCAGGGCCTTGCAGATTACCTTAACAGCCAGTATGAAAAGTCATCTGTTGCAATAGGATATGACTCCAGAATCAAATCTGATGTTTTCGCTCAGCAGAGTGCAAAAATCCTTGCAGCAAACGGCATTAAAGTATATCTTTACCCTGTTCTTGAGCCCACTCCACTTATCAGCTATGCAGTTATGAGACTTCAGTGCCAGAGTGGTATTGTAATTACTGCAAGCCACAACCCCTCAAAGTATAATGGCTACAAGTGCTATGACCCAAGAGGCTATCAGATGACCGAAGAGGCTGCAGCCGCAACCTACGAATATATTCAGAAAACTGATATGTTCACAGGCGTTAAAATTATGGATTTTGATAAGGCTATGGCTGAAGGCCTTATTGAGTATATTTCAGATGAAATTCTTGAGGAGTACTATGCTCTCTGCCTCAAGAGACCTCTTCACCCTGAAATTGTAGCAAATAGTGATGTTAAAATCATCTACTCCCCTCTTAATGGTACAGGTAACGTGCCCGTACGCACTGTACTTGACAGAGCAGGCTATAAGAATATCGCAATAGTAAAAGAGCAGGAAATGCCTGATGGCAACTTCCCCACCTGCCCCTATCCCAACCCTGAAATTCGTCAGGTATTTGAAAAGGGTCTTGAGATGACCGCAACCGACAAGGCAGATTTACTGCTTGCAACTGACCCCGACTGTGACAGAGTAGGTACTGCTGTACTTACAGGTGATGAGTACAAGCTTCTCAGCGGTAACGATATCGGCGCATTGCTTGTAAATTATATTCTTTCACAGAGAAAGGCTCTCGGCACTCTTCCCGAAACACCTATCATTGTTAAATCCTTTGTTTCCACAAAGCTTGTTGATAAAATCTGTGAGAAGTATGGCGCAAAGCTTGTTGACGTACTTACAGGCTTCAAGTATATAGGCGAGGTTATCTGCAACCTTGATGCAGAGGGCAAAAAGGATAACTTCATTATGGGCTTTGAGGAAAGCTACGGCTACCTTATAGGCGACCATGCAAGGGATAAGGACGCAGTTGCTGCATCACTTATGATTTGCGAAATGACAGCTTACTATAAATCCATCGGCAAAACTCTTTGTGATGTACTTAATGAGCTTTATGAGGAATTTGGCTTCTACTGCAACAAGCTTCTCTCATTTACATTTGAGGGCGCAGATGGTATGGCAAAGATGGCTGAAATTATGGCAGATACCGCTGCAAATACTCCAAGTGAGATTGCAGGCTACAAGGTTCTCCAGGCATATAACTACAACACAAGCACAGTAACCGATATGGAGAGCGGTGCTGTTTCTGCCCTTACATTACCTAAGGCAAATGTACTTGCATTCGGTCTGCCCGATGGCAAATTTGCAATTATCAGACCTTCAGGCACAGAGCCTAAAATCAAGATTTACCTTACAGGTATTGGTGATAGCTTTGCAGAGGCTGAGGCAGTTGCAGATAAAATTGGTGAAGGCATGAAAAAGCTTCTCAAAATTTAAGGAGTTAAAGATATGAACAAGAAAAGAAACTTATTTATCAGAATTATGTGCATCTTCCTTGCTGCACTTATGGTGCTTGGCATTGTAGTAGCAGGCATTTCCGCCTTTGCTGTAGATGCAACTGAGGCTGCCCCACTTCCCGACACAGGCAGCGGTGATATTGCAATACCCATCATAATTGTAGCCTTACTTGTAGTTGCAGTTGTAATTGTAATTGTATGCGCAGTTACAGGTAAAAAGAAGAAATGAGCAAGGGCAGAACAGATATACCCATAACTGAAATTGCTCCGGATATTTATCTTTTAGATGAATTTACAGGCACAAACTGTTACCTTGTTGTTGGCTCAGAAAAGGCATTGCTTATAGACTGCGGCACAGGTCTTTGTGACTTTGAGGCGGTGGTAAGAAATATTACCGACCTTCCCCTTACAGTGGTAGCTACTCACGGTCATGTAGACCATTTTGGTGGTGCCTGCCTTTTCCCCGAAATATATGTGCATAAGGATGACTGCAAGCCTGTAAACAAAATGCAGCTGAGCAGAGCGTTACGCACAGGCTCTTACCTTGCAGGCAAAGAGGTAAGGGAGCAGGGTGTAAAGCTTAAGGATATTCAGAAAAAAAGGTACAATACAAAGCTTATCCCTATTGAAGAAGGCTTTAAGTTTGACTTAGGCAATAAAACACTCTGGGTTAAGCACCTGCCCGGTCACACAAAGGGCTCAATCGCCCTTGTAGACGAAGCTGATAAAATTATATTCAGCGGTGATAATGTATGTGATTCACTGTGGATGTTTGTGCCCGGCTGCACAAGTATGGAGGAATGGGTGCCTTCAGCTGAGTGGCTGCTTAAAATGGCAGAGGATTATAAAATCTACTGGGGTCACCGCACTCCCGAAATTAAAAAGGATTATATCGCTACCGTAATAGGCTACGGCAAAGAGCTTATTGCAAAAACAGAAAAGAACACCCGTTTCTATAAAATCAGCCAGTATCCGAAGCAGGCTGACGGCATACTTTACAGAACAGATATGGTGCTGAAAAAATGAGCTATTATTTAAGATTACTGATTGCAATAGTGATGCTTCCCATCAATATTTTTTATGCAATCTCAGGAGGCTATGCTATGCCAAAGGTTAGCAAATGCGATAAATATTTATTCGTTCACTTCGTGGGTAATGAGCCTGAGCAGGAAAGAATCAGCTTTGCCGTAAGTGAGGATGGATATAACTTTAAGGCTCTTAACAATAATGAGCCTGTAATAATGCAGACCAAGGGCACAAGGTGCTGCCGTGACCCCTTTGTTTTAAGGGGTGAGGATGGTTATTATTACATAATAGCCACCGATATGAAATGCACTGATGGCTGGACCTCCAACCATGCACTTGTAACATGGAAATCAGCAGACCTTATAAACTGGACTGATGAAACAATTATAGATATAAGAGATTACGAAGGCTTTGAGCACTGCAACCGCTCATGGGCGCCTGAGGTAATGTGGGATAAGGACAAGCAGGCATATTTTATATACTGGGCAATCTCCACTGAGGAAAATGACTGTGCAGCCCTTTACTATGCCTATACTACCGATTTCAAAACCATCACACAGCCTCAGCTTCTTTATGAAAGAAAAGGCATACAGACCATTGATGGCGACATAGGCTATAATGAAAAGACAGGCTATTATTATCTGTATTTCAAGCACGATGAGGACCAGACTATTGCATACGTAAAATCCAAAAATCTTGCAGGACCTTATGAAGAGCCAAGTGTGGTATGCTCCCTTTCACCAAACGGTGTAGAGGGCAGCACAATTTACCAGATTAACGGCACAGATACCTTCGTAATGATTATGGATGAATATGGTCAGGGCACATTCTTTATGCAGCAGACCACAGACTTTGAAAACTTTAAGCCCGTAAACAGAAAGAGCTTCAGCTTTGAGGGTGTATACCCCCGTCACGGCAGCATAGTTGCCATTACAGATGATGAGTATGATGCTCTTGTAAAGAATTACGGCATTTAAACTTGAGAAAATAAAAATTAAAAATAAATGAAAAAGGAGGATGCTTACTGCTTATGCGGTAAGCGAAAAAATCATGTCATCATTTGAAGATTTAAGAGTAGTTGATAATTTTTATCAGACCTCACTCTTCTTCCCCATGCCCACAGTACTGTGCAGTACTCTTAATGAGGATGGCTCAACTAACCTTGGCCCTTACTCACTTGTACAGCCCTACTACATTGCAGGTAAAGATTACTATGCAATGCTGCTTCAGTGCCGTAACTCCTCAAACACAGCACAGAACATACTGAGAACAGGCAAGGTTACACTTAACTTTGTAGATGATAAGCTTTCAACCTTTAAGGAGCTTGTTAAGCTCTCATGGCCCGGCGACACATCTGCTGATAAAATGCCCCGTGTAAACTTCAAGCTTGAAAAGAGCCTTATTGAAGAAGCTAACCCTGAGGATAAGAGACCTATGGTAGTAGCATCTGCTATAGAGGCCATTGAATGCACATGGGTACGCACACTTGATGGCGCAGAGAACGACCAGCCAGGCAACCTTAACGGTTATGAAGGCCCTTACCACGATTTCAACGGTATCACAAGCAAATTCGGTGCACACTTCATACTTAAAATTGATAAGATTTTAATGAAGAAAAAGTACAGCGACGCTATTATCAACGGCGTTAAGGCAAAGGACTTCCCTGCCCTTCCCGTTGACTACGGCTACAGAGACAGTAAGAATTTCTGGTTCCACCGTAAGACTAAGATGAAGGCTGCACTTCTTCAGGTACGTGAGGCTTCACTTGAATCCGTTCGTTATGCTGCAGACAGAGCTGACGATAAGGTTAAGTTTACAGATGAAGCTCTTAAAACTGTTCTTTCCGTTCCCCGTGTATTCCTTCCCCTTGTACTTAAGGGCTGTGTAGACTGGGCAAAGGAAAACAATGTTGATTTAATCACCGAAGAGCACATGAAGATTATCAACGACAAGCGTGCCGAAGAAAAGAAAAAGAAGAAATAATTCAGCATTGCTGAAAGCATAAAAACAGCACCACCTGCAAAGGTGGTGCTTGTTGTTTTAATATAGGATTATTCCCCTTCAAAAAGTGGGGTGGAGAAGTATCTTTCGGCGGTGTCGGGGAGTATTGTAACTACGGTTTTGCCTTTGCCTAACTTTTTGGCAAGCTTAATTGCTGCAGCTACATTTGTACCGCTTGAAATACCGCAGAGTATGCCCTCCTCTTTTGCAAGTCGTCTTGCAGTTTCAAGAGCTTCATCATCTGTAACAATGCAGATTTCGTCATAAATTTCCTGGTCAAGAATGGGTGGGATAATGCCATCACCTATGCCCATCTGATTATGTGTGCCGATTGAGCCGCCTGCAAGAATTGCGGCATTTTCAGGCTCAACCGCCCAAATAGTCATATCAGGGTTTTGCTCTTTAAGCACCTGACCTATACCGGTAATTGTACCGCCTGTACCTATGCCGGAGCAGAAGCCGTCAATAGGTCCGCCTACCTGGTCCATAAGCTCAAGGGCTGTGTGATACTTGTGAGCATATACATTATTTATATTTGCAAACTGCTGAGGAACAAATACATTGGGGTCCTCCTCTGCCATACGAAGGGCTGTCTGAAGGCACTCATCAATACAGGCTCCTATGTTGCCTGCATCATGCACAAGTATAACCTCTGCGCCATAGTGGTGCATAATTTTACGCCTTTCCTCACTTACGGAGTCCGGCATTACGATAATGGTCTTGTAGCCTCTTACTGCGCCTACAAGGGAAAGGCCTATGCCCTGATTACCGCTTGTTGGCTCTACAATAATTGTATTCTCGTTTATAAGGCCCTGCTTCTCAGCTGCCCTTATCATATTGTAGGCTGTACGGCTTTTGATAGAGCCGCCTACATTAAGGCCCTCAAACTTTACAAGTATTTCTGCTGAATTTTCCTCAGGCATTCTGTTAAGCCTGATAACGGGTGTGTGACCCATTGCTTTAAGTATATTTTCGTATACGCCATCGTAGCTCATATTGCTTATCTCTCTTTACATTTAGTGCCTGCCTATTATAGCAAAAACAAAATGAATTAACAACATAAAATTTACATATTTTGATAAAAGTATTGACAAAGTAGTAAATTTGTACTATTATAGTTAGCGAAGAAAAGTAGTAATTCACTACTTTTATATTTTCACCTACGCAAAGTAGTTTTTTACTACTTTTATATCAGAGGCAAAATACTTTTGCAGACAAAATTCCAATCTATCACCATCAGGTGAAAAGTCAGGTCTTAAATGGCCTTTATATTTTTAGGTAACGAAAGTAGCAATTCGCTACTTTACAAATATTATTTACCCGAAAGGAAACAAAAACCATGAGCAAATCCGCAGTAATCGTAATTGATATGTTAAATGACTTTGTTACAGGCCCTATCGCCTCCCCCAGAGTTAACCACATCATTGAGCCAATCGCTCAGCTTTGCGACTATGCAAGAGAGCATGACATGCCCGTTATCTATGCTAACGACAGCCATACTCCCGAAATTGATAAGGAGTTTAAGGTATGGGGTCCCCACGCAGTTGAGGGCACAAAGGGTGCTGAAGTTATTACCGAGCTTACACCTAAGCAGGGCGACTTTGTAATACCCAAAAAGACATACAGCGGTTTCTATGAAACCACCCTTGAGCTTGTACTCAGAGAGCTTGGTGTAGACACCGTTATTATCACAGGCTGGCAGGCAGACTGCTGCTGCAGACACACATCTGCTGACGCTTTCTTCCGTGGCTTTAAGATTGTAGTGCCTAAGGAAACAACAGACACCACTACTGAGGAAGGCTACGTAGGTGGTCTTGAATACATCAAGAATATTTATGGCGGCGAAATTGTAAACCTTGCCGACATTATGAAATAATCTGATAATTCTGTATTAAAAAAATAAACCCTCCGCCTGAAAAA
>JAKSQR010000032.1 GCA_024404065.1 Clostridia bacterium
CAGCTTAAACAGTATTCAGCTGACCTTAATAAATTCTACCTTAAAACTCCTGCACTCTGGGAGGATGATTACAGCTGGGACGGCTTTAAGTGGATAGTAAGCGATGACTGTGTAAACTCCGTTGTTGCATACATCCGCAAGGATAAGAGCGATAACAAGCTCATCTCCATGTGCAACTTTACAAATATGAGCCGCTATGGCTACAAAATTGGTGTTCCTGACCCCGGCACATACAGAGTGGTATTCTCATCTGCAGACCCCAAATACGGTGGCAAGGGTGAGAGCACAGTTGGCTCAGTCAAAGCTAAAAAAGAGCCTATGCACGGATATGATTACAGCATTGAGGTTGATATTGAAGGCCTCAGCTGTATGTACATAAAAAATACTTCAAGAAAGAAATCCACTAAGGAGGATAAATAAAATGGCAAAGAAAACAGAATGCGTTGCTATGCTCCTTGCAGGCGGTCAGGGCAGCCGTCTTGGTATCCTTACCAAAAATATAGCTAAGCCTGCAGTACCTTACGGCGGTAAGTATCGTATTATCGACTTTCCCCTTTCAAACTGCGTAAACTCAGGTATTTACACAGTAGGCGTACTTACACAGTATCAGCCTCTTGTACTTAATGATTATATCGGCAATGGTCAGCCCTGGGACCTTGACAGAGCTAACGGCGGTGTACACGTACTTTCACCCTATCAGCAGATTAAGGGCACAGAGTGGTACAAGGGTACAGCCAATGCTATTTATCAGAATATCAACTTTATTGAGCAGTATGACCCTGAGTATGTACTTATACTTTCAGGTGACCACATCTACAAGATGGATTACTCAAAGATGATTGATTTCCATAAGGAAAAGAATGCAGACTGCACCATCGCTATGCTTGAGGTTTCATGGGAAGAGGCAAGCCGTTTCGGTCTTATGATTGTAAATGATGATGGCAGCATTGCTGAATTTGAAGAGAAGCCCAAAAATCCCAGAAGCAACAAGGCTTCAATGGGCGTTTATGTATTTAACTGGAAGAAGCTCCGTGAGTATCTTATAGCTGACGAAGCAGACGAAAACAGCGGTAATGACTTTGGTCACAATGTTATCCCCGCAATGCACGAAGCAGGCGAAAGAATGTTTGCTTACCAGTTTGACGGCTACTGGAAGGATGTTGGTACAATCGACTCTCTCTGGGATGCAAACCTTGACCTTCTTAACCCCAAGGTTGACCTTGACCTTGATGATGACAGCTGGAAGATTTACTCAAAGCCCCCTGTTGCCACACCTCACTATGTTGGCAAGAATGCAAAGATTGAATCCTCAATGCTTAATGAGGGCGATGAGGTTTACGGCAGCGTAGATTTCTCCGTTCTTTTTGCAAATGTTACTGTTGAAGAGGGCGCAAACGTTAAATATTCAATAGTAATGCCCGGCACAACAATCAAGAAGGGCGCCACAGTACAGTATGCAATAGTTGCAGAGAATGCAGTTATTGAGGAGGGTGCTGTTGTAGGTAAGAGCCCTGAGGATATGGAAGATATTACTGAGTGGGGCGTTGCAGTAGTTGGCAACAGCGTTACAATAGGCAAGAATGCAGTTGTAGCCCCCAAAACTATGATTGATGAAAACGTAGGAGGTGCTGAATAATGGCAACAAACAATGTTCTTGGCATTATATTTGCTAATGCTTATGATAGTACAATTCCTGAGATTACAGCACTCAGAGCTATGGGCTCAGTTCCCTTTGCAGGCCGTTACCGTCTTATTGACCTTCCCCTTTCATCAATGGTAAATGCAGGTATCACCAATGTTGGTGTTATTACCAAGTCAAACTACCGCTCACTTATGGACCACCTTGGCAGCGGTAAGGCATGGGACCTTTCAAGAAAGAATGAAGGCCTTAAAATCCTTCCTCCCTTCAGCATTCCCGATTCAGGTGATGTTATAAGCAAAATTTCTGCTCTTTACGGCAGCATCAGCTTTATCAGCGAATCAGGTAAAGACTATGTTCTTTTTGCAGACTGCAACTCAGTTTCAGGCATTGATTTTGCAGATGTAATTGAGTTTAATGCAAAGAAGAATGCTGATATCACTATGGTATGTGCAAAGGGTATGCCTGCAAGCATTGCCCTTGCAACAGAAGTAGTTACAGACGCAGACGGCAAGGTTACAGAGCTTAAAAAGATGGATGATTTCAGCAAAGAGGTTAATTACTCTGCAAAGTGCTGCATCATCAAGAGAGTTCTTCTTGAAAGACTTCTTCACGAAGCAAATGCAAAAAGAATTTCATCCTTTGAGGAGCTTTTTGCAGCTAACATTGATAAGCTCAATGTTTATGCTTACCAGTATGAGGGCTACATCAAGGTAATTGATTCTATTGAGGCTTACTACAATGCTTCTATGGATCTTCTTGACCCTGAGGTAAGAAAAGCAGTATTCAACGCAGAAAATCCTGTTTACACAAAGGCAGGCGACAGAACACCTGCTATGTATGGCAAGGATGCTGATGTTAAAAATTCACTTATTTCCGATGGTTGTAAGATTGAAGGCACAGTTGAAAACTGCCTTCTTTCAAGAGGAGTTAAAATCGGCAAAAATTCAAAAATTACAAACTCAATCATTATGCAGGATACAGTAATTGGCGACAATGTTGAGCTTGACTGCGTAATTATTGATAAGGATGCAACAATCAAAAACAACAAGAAGCTTTGCGGCGCTTCCAATTACCCCGTATTCGTAGGAAAGGGTATAGTAATCTGAGAAAGCGTGATTAAATGGCAATCGATAAAAAGAAATCCCAGAATATAATAACTGCAGTTGTGGTATTACTCGCATTAGTGCTTGTTACAGTTGCACTGCTTGTTAAGTTCAACATTATCAATTTAAGAAGAAATTCTGCGATTGAGTATGTAACTGAAACAAGAGTTGTTACCGTAGCACAGACTGACGCAAACGGCGAAGAGGTTACTGACGAAAACGGTAATGTAGTTTACTACACAATGGTTGAGCATTACACCAGACCATCTATTTCATCTAACCACAAGTACCCCACAACCACCAAAAAAGAGGAAACAGGCACTACAGGTCCTGAGTTTTACTATGAGGTAACCTCAGTAGAGCATGTTACTGACGCAAACGGTGAGGCAGTTACAAATGAAAACGGCGAATGGGTTACAAAGGTAAATAAGCAGACTCAGAAGTGTGATGAAAACGGCAATGCTATTGTAAACGGCACTACCGGCACAACCACTACCACAGAGCCTACTGAGCCCAGCAGCCAGACAACCTCTGTTGTTTACCGTACTCTCCCCGGCGGCAGACCCGTTAAGGATATTCACGGTAACCCCGTAACAAAAGAGGTTATTACAGAGGCACCTACTGAGCCTCCCACAGAGCCTACAAAGCCTGAGGTACATCAGGTTACAAAGGCTACCACCACAAAGAAATCAACCACTACCACCACAAAGGCTACAACCACCAAAAAAGCAACTACCACAAAGGTGACTACTGAGGAGGTTACAGAGCCTACAAGTGAAGCGGTTGTTACCACAGACCTTAATGCTGTAACAGTTTCTACAGCGATTATTGACAACTTTTAATCAGAAAGGGGAAGACAAATGAAAGTATTATATGTTTCCAGTGAAGCCTATCCCTTTGCAGCCAGCGGCGGACTTGCAGATGTAGCAGGTTCTCTCCCTGCTGCCCTTCGTAAGCGCAGAGTTTCTGCAAGCGTTATTATGCCTCTCTACGGCTGTGTAACTGACGAAATGCGCTCCACAATGACCTTTATCACAAATATCTCTGTACCTGTTTCATGGCGTATGCAGTACTGCGGACTTTTTGAGGCAAAGGCTAACGGCGTAACCTATTATCTTATTGATAACGAGTACTACTTCAAGAGAGATTCTCTCTACGGTCACTTTGATGATGGTGAAAGATTCGCTTTCTTCTCACGTGCTGTGCTTGAGGTACTCCCCTACCTTGCATTCAAGCCTGATATCATTCACTGTAATGACTGGCAGAGCGCTCTTATCCCCGTATATTACTCAGTTTACTATGCTACAAGACCCGGCTATGAAAACATCAAAACCGTTTTCACAATTCATAATATTCAGTATCAGGGCATTTATGGCAAGGAGATACTTGGTGATGTATTTGGCCTTGGCGAAGAGCATGCAAGCCTTGTGGAATTTGGTGACTGCGTAAACCTTATGAAGGGTGCTATTGAGTGTGCAAATAAGGTTACAACCGTAAGTAACACTTACGCTGAGGAGATTCTTGACCCCTGGTTCAGCCACGGTCTTCATCCTATTCTTCAGGAGCGTCACTACAAGCTGAGCGGTATTCTTAACGGTATAGATGTAATCAGCTATGACCCCGAAACAGATAAGAATGTATTTGAGAATTACTCTGCAAAGAACCCTGCAGGTAAGGCTGTAAATAAAGAAAAGCTTCAGGAATATTTCAACCTTCCCGTAAGGGCAGATGTGCCTGTAATGGCAATTATTTCAAGGCTTGTTTCACACAAGGGCTTTGACCTTGTCAAGAGAATTATGTGGGAGCTTCTTGGCTCTACTGATATGCAGCTTATCGTACTCGGCTCAGGTGACTGGGAGTATGAAAACTTCTTCTGGGAGCTTAAAAATGCGTTCCCCGATAAGGTTGGTCTCAAGGTTGGCTTTATCCCTGCCCTTGCCCGTAAGATTTACGCAGGTGCAGACCTTTTCTTAATGCCATCAAAGAGTGAGCCCTGCGGTCTTTCACAGATGGTTGCTTTAAGATATGGTACAATCCCCATCGTAAGAGAAACCGGCGGACTTAAAGATACAATCACAGACAGTGGCGATGGCGTTGGCAACGGCTTTACCTTTAAGAGCTATGATGCCTATGATATGCTTGACGCAATCAGAAGAAGCCTTGACGCCTACTGGAACAGAGATTACTTTAATACTCTGGTTGAAAGAGCACTTAAATGTGACAACAGCTGGAGCAAATCTGCAAAGGAATATATTGACCTTTACAAGTCAATAGACTGATATGAGAAGCTATAAAATTCACCTTATACGCAACGCCCCCGGTGAGGGCTTTGATGAGGGCAGATACATAGGTCACACAGATGTTCCCCTTTCAGAGGAGGGCAGAGCAATCGCCTCACAGATGCACGATGACTGTGTTTACCCATTTGCTGAAACTGTTTTCACAAGCCCACTCAAAAGATGCACTGAAACTGCAGCAATCCTTTACCCCAATAAAGAAGCTGTGCCTGTTGATGGCCTTATGGAGTGCAACTTCGGGGAGTTTGAAAATAAAACTGCAGAGGAGCTCAGAAAATACGATATCTTTTCTGAGTGGCTGGAGGGTAAATCTGCACCGCCTTTTGGTGAGAGCAGTAAGGACTTCGGCATAAGAATCTGCAAAACCTTTGAAAAAATTGCAGAGGGAATGATGAAAAGCGGTGTATTTGAAACCGCAATTATCACCCACGGCGGTGTAATAAGCATTATACTTGCCGCCTACGGTCTGCCTCAGGCACCTATGCACCAGTGGATGGCCCCTGACTGCAGCGGCTACACAATCCGCTTTGACCCTGCCATGTGGATGAGGGACAAAAAGGTAGAGGTTGCCCAGCTTATTCCTCAATCATAATTAAGTTAAAGAATGCCTTCCATAATGGAGGGCATTTTTGTTTTGCTTTTCACTTTTCAGCTTCAAATCATATTGTTGACATTTGCGCCTTTATTATAGTATAATGTACTGTAATTATATTATATAATAAGGTAACTATTTCTATTTTATAGTAATTACCACCCAATATAAAACCAACCGACAGATAGCTATTTACTACATAAGAGGTGATAATATGTCATACGCAAATATTCACATGGATGATAAAAGAATAAAAACCTATGGTGATAAAATCAGAACTGCCAGCAATATGACAAGCGAAGATTTTGTACGCTTTAACGTTAAGCGTGGTCTTCGTAATGCTGACGGCACAGGTGTTATGGCTGGCATTACAAGAGTCTGCTCAGTTGAAGGCTACTATATTGATGACGGTGAAAAAATTCCCAAGGAAGGCCGCCTTAATTACAGAGGCATCAATATGGAGGATATTGTAAATGCCTGCATAAATGAGGACAGATTCGGCTATGAGGAGGTTGTTTTCCTTCTTCTTTTCGGCACTCTCCCCTCAAAAGAAGAGCTTGCTATTTTCAGGCAAGTGCTTTCCGACTGCCGTGAACTCCCCGATGATTTCATTGAGGATATGATTATGAAGGCACCCTCAAAGGACATTATGAATAAAATGGCCCGTTCTGTTCTTGCTCTTTACAGCTTTGACCCCGACCCCGACAATATTGAGCTTGAAAATGTAATTAAGCAGAGTGTACACCTTATTGCACAGCTGCCTGTAATTATGGCTTATGCCTATCAGGTAAAGCGCAGACACTTCTATAAAAAGAGCATGTACATTCATCCCCTTAAGCCTGAGCTTTCAACAGCAGAGAGCATTCTGCGTTCAATAAGAGCAGATAAGCAGTATACTGATGAAGAGGCAAAGCTTCTTGATGTTTGCCTTATGGTACATGCTGAGCACGGCGGCGGTAACAACTCCACATTCACAACAAGAGTGCTTACCTCCAGCGGTACAGATACCTACTCTGCCATAGCAGGTGCAATCGGCGCCCTTAAGGGTCCAAAGCACGGCGGTGCAAACAAGAAGGTAGCTGAAATGATTTCCTATTTCAAAGAGAATCTTGATGATATTACCAACGAGGATCAGGTTCGTGATTACCTTGTAAAGATTATCAAAAAAGAAGCTGCCGATAAATCCGGTCTTATCTACGGTATGGGTCATGCAGTTTACACACTCTCTGACCCACGTGCAAAAATTCTTCGTCAGAAGGCAAGCGCCTTTGCCCTTGACAGCGAGTTTGAGGATGAATTCAGACTTCTCAACTTAATTGAAAAGCTTACACCTGAGGTGTTTGCAGATGTTAAGGGAAACACAAAGAATATGTGTGCAAATGTTGACCTTTACTCAGGCCTTGTTTATAAGATTCTGGGTGTCCCCGATGATTTATATACGCCCATCTTTACAGTTGCCCGCTCTGCAGGTTGGAGTGCACACCGCATTGAAGAGCTGCTTACAGGCAACAGAATTATAAGACCCGCTTATAAAAATATTAACGAAAAGGTTCCTTACATTCCCCTTTCATTAAGAAAATAATTGTAATCACTATTTAGTAATGAGGCGAAACACATGAATAATAAAAAAGGCTTCAGTGTTACAGTAGAAGCTATAGCACTTGCCCTTATTGTAATACTTGCCCTGCCTGTACGTACCCTTCAGTATTACTCAGTAATTGAGCACGGCACAGGCTTCTATACCCAGCAGACCTTTACAATCACTCTGCTTTACATTTTAGTTGCAGCTGCATTTGTATTTTATTTTGTTATGGGTATCATAAAGGCAAAAAAGTTTGAGCTTGAAACTGAGCAAAGCAAAAAGCTTTTACCCGGCATTGCAGCAGCGGTTGCAGGTGTAGGTGTAATGGTAAGCGCTTACCTTGAATTTGCTCACAAGGGTGATAACACATCAGCCTACATAGTTACAAACACTATCCCCTCAAATACATTCAGCATACTCTTTATTATAAAAGAGGCATTTGCCCTGCTTGCAGCGGTTTACTTTATACTGCTTGCAATTACCTTCCTTATGGGCAACAAGCCTACTGATTTCAAGCTTCTCTCCCTTGCCCCTGTTTTCTGGCTTATGGTAAAGCTTGTTTCAAAGTTTACAATCACAATCAGCTACATCAGAGTATCAGACCTTCTTTTTGAGATTCTTATGCTCTCATGCTACATTATTTTCTATATGACATTTGCTCAGGCTAACACAAAGGTAAACCCTGAGGATGGTCAGTGGAAGCTTATCACCTTCGGCTTTACAGGTGCGCTTTTAGGCTTTATCGTATTTGTACCAAGATTTATTCTTACAATCACAGGTCATTCAGATTGCTTCTTTATCCTTTCAAGAGCAGACCTTGCTGATTTTGGTCTTGCATTCTTTGCCCTTGCTACTGTATGCACAAGGCTTACACCTAAAAAGAAGAATGAAGCACCTTCAGAAACAGAGAGCAAATAAACGGAGCAATAACTGATGTTACAGAATATGCTTACTGCCGCCGAGCAGGTGGCAATACTGTATATACTTGGCTTTATAGGCTTTATAGCAGATAAAACAGGTGTATTCAAAGAGAGCACTGCAAAAAAATGCACAGATATGCTTTTCTATGTGGTTACCCCTGCAAAGATACTTGAAAGCTTCTTTACATTGGAGTACTCAGATGAGCATCTTAAAGGTCTTTTTATTGCTATTGGTTGTGGCCTTTTAATGCACACAATAGCAGCACTTGGCGTGCTTCCTCTTTTTAATAAAACAAAAAGCGACAGTGCAGTTGTTTATAAATTCGCTTCCGTCTATGGTAACTGCGGATATATGGGCTTGCCCCTTGTGGAGGCAGTGCTTGGCAGCGAAGGTGTATTTTACTGCTCCGCCGTTATCATATCATTCCAGATTTTTACCTTCACCCACGGTGTATGGGCTATAAATCAGGGTAAAGACAGCAAGGAAGCAAAGTTTGATATTAAAAAAATCATACTTAACCCCGGTGTGCTGCCCGTATTTGTTGGTCTGCCCGTATTTATTATTTCAAAGAATTACCCCGATTTAGTACCCAATATAATTATGCAGCCTGTAAAATATATAGGCAGTATGAACTCCCCCCTTGCTATGCTGATTTTCGGCACTTACGTAGCAAACACAAGCTTTAAGTCAATTTTCAAAAATTGGCGCATATACATTGTTGGCCTTTACAAGCTTATTCTGCTGCCCTTAGTTGTAGCGCTCGGCTTCAGGCTTGCAGGCTTAAACGGTGTGCTTGCATCTACTATCATTATTACAGCCGCCACACCACCTGCCAACAATACAATTATGTTCTGTGCAAAGTATGACAGAGATACAGGCCTTGCCTCACAGATAGTATCCCTGCTTAGCATAGTTTCAATTATTACATTACCGGTTATGATTGCGTTAGGTGATCTGATTGTACAAAATATTTAATGAGGTTTCTCCTCTGTGGGGTATATGCCCATTTGATGAGGTAAAGGACCACCTTATAGATTGCAGAGCTAAATCAAGACTGCCTGCAGATGCAAAGTCAATTATAATATTTGCCTTCCCCTATCTTTTACCTGAGGATAAATACGAAGGTCTCAACGTTTCAAAATATGCGGCGGTGCAGGATTATCACAATGTAGTGCCACAAAAGCTTGCAGAGGCAGTAAATAAGCTTCAGGAAATGTTTCCTGACGAAAGCTTTGCATATTTCAGCGATAATTCACCTATCCCTGAGGTTAAAGCCGCTACAATAGCAGGCGTAGGAGTAAAGGGTACAAACGGCTTACTGATTACAGAAAAATACGGCTCATTTGTATTTTTAGGTGAGATTGTAACTACCCTCAGCCTTGAGTGTAATATAAAAGAAATATCCCATTGTATAAACTGCGGTAAATGCACCAGAGCCTGCCCTGCAGGAGCAATAAACAATGGCATAATAAATAAAGAAATCTGCCTTTCCCACATCACTCAAAAAAAAGGTGAGCTAACTGAGGAAGAAGCAGATATGATAAAAATGAGTGGCTGTGCATGGGGCTGTGACATCTGCCAGGATGTATGCCCCCTTAACAAAAACGCAGACACCACAGATATAGAGGAGTTTTTATCCTCCGCCAATTCACAGGTTAACAGCAGCACACCTATTGAAGGGCGTGCCTTTGCCTGGAGAGGCGAAAAAGTAATTAAACGAAATCTTGAAATATTAGAGAGTAAATAATATGAAGGTTAATGGTTTTAATCCCTCCGTAAATGCTGAGGGTTTAATAGCCAGGGCACTTTCAGCAGGCAGATTCCCCCACGCAGTAATTATAGAAGGAGGGTCACCTGAAGAAAGACTGACCCTTGCAAATAAAATTGCAGCCGCACTTGTATGCTGCAGCGAATCTGAAATCCCCTGCGGTGAATGCCAGCATTGTCTTAAAGCAGAAAAAGGCTTTCACCCCGATATATCAATATATGAGCCCCGCAAGGAAAATGGCAGCAAAAACGAATTATTCTCCGTTAAATATATACGTGAGATAAGAGAAAGCGCCTACATTATGCCTAACGAGGCAGAGAAAAAGATAAATATACTCACAGAGGCTCAGCTTATGAATGAGCAGGCTCAGAATGCATTCTTAAAAATACTTGAAGAGCCCCCTGCCTTTGTAGTATTTATATTGCTTGCTTCCACAAAGAATATTTTTATAGAAACTATTCTTTCACGTGCTGTAACATGGTCACTTGGTGTAGCAAGCGAAAATAACAGCAATAAAATACCCCAGGAAAGGCTTAACGAAATTGCAGATAACATCTGCAGGGCTGTTACCACTCCCCTTGATTTGGAGCTGGTTAAGGCAGTAGGTGTATTTGAAAAAGATCAGGAGCTTTTGCAGGCTGCTGTGCCTGTAATTGAGGAGATGTTTGCAAGCGCTCTTCGTATTAAATTCGGCGCAGGAAACGAAAATGAGCCCGAAGCTGCTCAGCTTTTAGCACAGAAGCTTTCCCGCAAATCACTGCTTCGTCTTATTGAATGCACCACAGAGATTTCTGCATCATTAAGGCGACACGCAAACTTAAATTTAACAATGGCAAGAATGTGCTCCCTTTTCAGGGCAGCAGTTACAGAATAGGAGATATTATGGCTGAAATTGTAGGTATCCGTTTCAAAGAGGTTGGCAAGGTTTATTACTTTGACCCCGACGGTGCAGTATTTAATAAAGGTGACTTTGCAATAGTTGAAACCGTAAGAGGTATTGAATGCGGTGAGGTTGCCATTGAAAACAAAAACATGGACGAATCCGAGCTTGTAAAGCCCCTTAAAAAGATTGTAAGAGCCGCCTCACCTGAGGATATTAAAAAGTATGAGGCTAACAAGAAAAAGGAAATAGAGGCTGCCGAAATTGCACGCAAAAGAATTGAGCACCACAAGCTTGAGATGAACCTTGTAGATGTTGAGTACACCTTTGATGGCGGTAAAATTCTTTTCTACTTCACTGCTGACGGCAGAGTTGACTTCAGAGAGCTTGTTAAGGACCTTGCAAGCATATTCAGAACAAGAATTGAGCTTCGTCAGATTGGCGTAAGAGATGAGGCAAAAATGATTGGCGGTCTTGGTATATGTGGCAGACCCTTCTGCTGCAGCTCATTCCTTGGTGACTTCCAGCCTGTTTCAATTAAAATGGCAAAGGAGCAGGGCCTTTCCCTTAACCCCGGCAAAATCAGCGGTTGCTGCGGCAGACTTATGTGCTGCCTTAAATATGAGCAGGAGGCTTATGAGTACCTGCTTAAGCACACACCAAAGCCCGGCGCAATTATTGAAACCAGCGAAGGCAAGGGCAGAGTAACTGAAAACAGCCTGCTCACAGGCTTCCTCAAGGTTCAGCTTGATAAGAGCCCCGAAGGCATTATCAAAATCTTCCACAAGGATGATGTTAAGCTTATTAAAGACGGCCGCATCAAGGTTGAAAAGGAAGAGCTTGAAGCACTTAAAAATATTGAATAAAAGTAATGCAACGCACCGAAAATCGGTGCGTTGTT
>JAKSQR010000033.1 GCA_024404065.1 Clostridia bacterium
CTTTTTTGTATATCCGGCGCAATACTTGCCGGCCTTTTAATGAGCCGTCTTTCAAAGCTTGTAGGCCTGCCTGCAGTTACTGCTTACATTGTAGCAGGTATACTTATAGGTCCATTTGTACTTGGCAGATTAAATATTGAAGGCATAGGCTTTGTAAGTGCAGAAAATATTGAGCATTTCAAAATAATATCCGATGTAGCCCTTGGATTTATTGCTTTTACAATCGGTAATGAATTTCGCCTTTCACAGCTTAAACAGATTGGCGGCAAGGCTACCTTTATAGGTATATGGCAGGCAATAATTACCACCATTGTTGTGGATGTTGCCCTTATAGCACTTCATTTTGCTATGCCTGCAAAGCTGCCCATATCCATGGCACTTATACTTGGTGCTATTGCTACAGCTACTGCCCCCGCAGCCACACTTATGGTTGTAAAGCAGTATAAGGCAAAGGGTAAGCTTACAGATTTGCTTCTTCCCATTGTTGCTATTGACGACGCCGTAGGTCTTATGGTTTTCTCCATCTCCTTCGGTGTGGCAGTTGCCCTTGAGAGCGGTAACTTCAGCATTATCGGTGTGCTTATAAACCCAATTATTGAGGTTGTTGCTTCACTCCTTTTAGGTGCAGTAGTAGGTGGCATATTTACACTTATGGAAAAGCTGTTTTCATCAAACTCAAGGCGACTTTCCCTTTCCATCATGTTTGTGTTTTTAACAGTTGCACTCAGTCAGCTTGAAGCTGAAATAGGTACATCAGGCCTTAAAATCGGCTTCTCATCACTTCTTACCTGTATGATGCTTGGCACAATGTTTTGCAACTTCTGTGATTTCAGCCCTGAAATTATGGATAAAACTGACCGATGGAGTCAGCCCGTGCTTGTACTTTTCTTTGTAATAAGCGGAGCAGAGCTTAACTTCAGCGTTTTCAGAGACAGCACAGTAATAATTATTGGTCTTGTATATATTCTCACAAGAACAATCGGTAAATATATCGGTGCATTCTCAAGTGCAAAAATCTCAAAATGTGAGCCGAAAATTCAGAAATATCTTGGTATTACCCTTTTCCCTCAGGCAGGTGTTGCCCTTGGTATGAGCCTTGTGGTTGAAAGCTCTGTGGCTATGGGCGACATTGGTAAAACCATAAGAAGCATAACCCTTTTTGCCGTTTTGATTTACGAGCTTGTTTCACCTATGATGACAAAGAAAGCCCTTATGGCAGCCGGCGATATCTCAGAGAAACCAGAGCACAAGGACAGAAAAAACAAGCAGGCTCCCGCAAAATTTTAATTTATGAAGCACTCTGCGGAGTGCTTCTTTTTTATTGAATACCATACTTTTATATGTTATAATCCATACATATTACTTCGGAGGAAAAATTATGATTGGTATTATTGGCGCAATGAAGGTAGAGATTGACACCATTGAATCTCTCATGACAGATAAAGAAGAAAAAACCATTGGCAGAGTAAGATTTGTAAAGGGTAAGCTCAATAATAAAGATGTAGTTACTGCCGTATGCGGCATAGGCAAGGTTGCCGCTGCAATCTGCGCACAGACTATGATTATGGAGTATAAGCCTGATTGCATTATAAACACAGGTGTTGGCGGCTCACTCTCAAACACAGTAAGTATATGCGATGTTGTAATAGGTGATAACCTTGTGCAGCACGATATGGATACCTCTGCAATCGGTGACAGCCTCGGTCTTATCTCAGGCCTTAATATTGTAGATATTCCTGCTGATAAAAAGGTAATTGAAACACTTATGAAGGCTACTGAGGGTGCAGAAATCGGCAAAGCCGTATTTGGCAGAATTGCCTCAGGCGACCAGTTTATTGCAAGCGAAGAAAAGAAGGATTTTATTGTATCAACCTTTGATGCAATCTGCTGTGAGATGGAGGGTGCTGCTATTGCGCAGACCTGCTACTCTGCAAATATGCCCTTTGGTGTGGTAAGGGCTATAAGTGACTGTGCTGATGGCTCATCTCACATGAATTATGCAGAATTTCTTCCTAAGGCTGCAAAGGGCGCTTCACAGATAATTGCAAATTTTGTAAACCTTTGGTAAATTCCTGATATATATTTTAATCCGTATGGCTTTAGCTGTACGGATTTTTTGTTATAAACAATGTACAAAAAGGCTTCTGATTTATTGTTATATTGTTATAAAATTATTTTTTATTATATAAATAGTTTGTTGACATTGCATAATCTGTTGTTTATAATTATTTTAACTGGTATTATATACTTATTATAAGTAGGTAAATAAAGCCAAGTGCTTCGTATAAACTTCTAAAGGAGGAATTTCCCATGGCATTAACAAAACAGGAATGGCTTGATCTCGAAAAGAAAGCTCATGAGCTCCGTCATCTTGCCCTTCAGACTACAGTATGGGCAGGCAGCGGCCATCTGGGCGGCGGTATGTCCGTAATGGACCTTCTCACAGTACTTTACTACAAGTACCTCAACATCAAGGTTGAGGAACCTAAGTGGGAAGACAGAGACAGATTCATTCTTTCAAAGGGTCACGCAGCTATTGCTTATGCTCCCGTTCTTTGCGACAAGGGCTTTAATGACCCCGAAATGCTTAAAACATTTAACCTTTCACACTCCAAGATGGGTATGCACCTTGACTCCAACAAGGTTGTTGGTGTAGATGCTTCCACAGGTTCACTTGGCCACGGTGCTTCAATCGCTGCTGGTACTGCTCTTGCAGCAAGAATCCTTGGTAAGGACTACCTTACATATATGGTTACCGGTGACGGCGAGCTTGGTGAAGGCTCAAACTGGGAAGGCTTCATGACAATGAACCACTATAACCTTTCCAACTGTATCGTATTTATCGACAGAAACCACTGCATGATCGATGGTAACACCGAGGATGTTATGAAGCTTGAGCCTCTTAAGGATAAGATGATTGCTTTTGGCTTTGAAACAATCTGTGTAGATGGTCAGAATATCAAAGAGCTCTGCGATGCTATTGATGTAGCTATCGAGAGAGCTAAGACTCCCTGCAATCCTACCTGTATTCTTATGGATACTGTTAAGGGTGCTGGTCTCACATCAGTTGCAGGTGACTATCACTGCCACTATATGGCTATTGATGATCCTACATTTGAAAAGCACAAAGCTGAGCTTGACGCATACTATGCTGAGAGAGTAGCAAGAGTAGAAAAGGAGGCTAAATAAGATGGCAGGTGGATTTGTTTATAACGCAATAGACCAGACAGAAGTTGCTACCGCTGAAATTTACGGTAAGGCTATTGCTGATATTATGCTTAATGACCCCAAGGTTGTTGCCATTACAGCCGACCTTGCAAAATCAACAAAATTAGGCGACGTTCTCAAGGTTTGCCCTGAGAGAGTTATTAACGTAGGTATTGCTGAGCAGGATATGATGGGTGTTGCTGCAGGTATGGCTAAGGCTGGCTGCATCCCCTTCGTTTCAGGCTTCTCAGCATTCTGCTCCATGAGAGCTTGTGACCAGCTTCACACTGACATCTGCTACCAGAAAGCTAATGTTAAAATCGTAGCTACTCACTCCGGTACATCATTTGGTCAGGCTGGCTCAACTCACCACGCTATTGCTGATATCGCTATCACAAGAGCACTTCCTAACCTTACTGTTATTGTACCTGCTGATGGTTATGAAACAGCTAACGCTGTAAACGCAGCATACAACACAGAGGGTCCCTTCTACATCAGAATCAACCGTGGTTTTGACCTTGTTCTTTATGATAACATGGACTACGGCTTTGAAGTAGGTAAGGCAGTTACCATCAACGAAGGTACTGATATTACTGTTATCGCTTGCGGCTCATGTGTAGCTCAGGCTAAGAAGGCTGCTAAGTTCCTTCAGGAAGCTGATGGTCTCAGCGTTCGTGTACTTAATATGCACACAATCAAGCCCATTGACAGAGACGCTATCTTAAAGGCAGTTCTTGAAACAAGAAGAGTTATCACAGTTGAAGATCACCTTGTTACAGGTGGCCTTGGCTCAGCTGTTTCAGAGGTTGTTGTTGATAGTGGTAAGGCTTGCGCATTTAAGATGCTCGGTCACCAGAGCTTTGCTATGATAGGCCTTCAGGAAGATATTATGGCTGACGCAGGTATTGATGCTAACGGTATTATCGCTGCAGTTCGTGAAGTTATGAATAAGGACTTCGAAGAAGATAACGACTGGGACGACGAATATTAATAAACGAAGAGACTACAGAAAGGATTGATAATTATGGCTTCAAGAGATGATATGTTTACCAACAAATTATTTCTCTGTGGTGCTCTTCCTCTTATGAAAACAATTGCTAATGATGTTCCCTCACTTGCTAAAAAGTTTGAGCATACCCACGCAGTTGTTCAGATAAGCGCACTTGACCCTGATGCTCCTGAGGGCAAATATGCCACACATTTTGTAATAAACTGTGGTGAGTGGCAGGTACATGCTGATAAGGTAAGCACAAGAGAAACAACAGATATTGAGCTTGAGTTTGGTTCTGTTGAAAAAATGAACGCATTCTTTAAGGGTAACATTGGTCCTAAGACCTTACCTAAAATGCGTGGTATAGCAAAGAATATGGGTACATTCGTATCCTTTATGATGGTACTTCTTAAGATGAGCTCACTGCTTACAGCTAAGGAAGCACCTGAAGATGAAGAAACACAGCAGCTTATGGTTAAGTGCTTCTTCTACCTTCTTACAAGTGGTATTTCAACACTTAATAAAAATGGTCACGAAGAGGTTCACAGCTGGACCTCAAAGAGCCCCGACCGTGTTTATGCACTTGCAGTTGAAGGCCATCCTGAGGTTTCTGCATTCATCAGAATCAAGGCAGGTCACTCAAAGGCAGGCAGAGGCGAATACAAGAGAGCAATGCCCTTCTTCACACTTCGCTTTGATAGCTATAAGAGCGCACTTGGTACATTGCTTGGTACCCTTGATATGCTTGAGGCAACCAAGAAGGGTCAGATTGTTATGGACGGTGGTCCTGAGTTTGGCGCACAGTTCGGCGGTTTCCTTCTTACAGTTGGCGGTTACGTTCAGTAATAATTTGCTATATAAATTAAGATGTGTCCTTCGGGGCACATCTTTTTTCTTTTTATATTTACTTTATATATTTGTTGTGATATAATGCAGAGCGTTTTAAGATTTATTATTTCTTTTTATAAATTTCTCTTATCAGGAGACAGTTATGGATTTTATAGTTAATTACTTCAGGCCTTTGTTTTCAACACCTGTTTCTGCAATAGCACAGATTATAGGCTTTATGGCAATGTTTTCTGCCATCACCTGCTTTGTACAGAAAAAAAGAAAAACTATAATGATATGGCAGATTATTGCAAGTGTTTTGTGGACCATACATTTCTTCCTGCTTATGGTTTCAGGCTCACCTACTGCGCTTACAGGCTTTGCAATTAACTTTATGCAGATTATCAGAAGCCTTATTTTTATAAACAAAGACGCCCACAAGTGGAGCCAGTGGAATGGCTGGCCTGTAGTTTTCTGCATAATTACTGTTATCTTAGGCATAATCAGCTGGGACAGCCCAATAAGCATTCTGCCCATAGTAGGCACCTGCTTCTCAAATATCTCACTGTGGATGAGAAAACCTCTTACTATAAGATGTCTCACTCTCCCCGTTTCTACAACATGGGGCATTTACGATGCTTTCTCTCACTCCGTTGCAGGTGTATGCAATGAGATATTTATTATTACCTCAATTATCATTACTATATTCACCTACGACCTTAAGCACAGAAATGATGAGGAAAATACCTCACCTGCTGAAAACACTAAATAATATAGAATATAATAATATATAAATAACGGCTGAGTTTTAAGCTCAGCCGTTTCGCTATTTAAGATAATCAAACATATTTGTACGTTTAAGAAGCGTGGTAGATGAAATCTGAGTAATATAAACCTTCCGCTGCCCTGCTGTTTCTGTTACAACAAAGCTTTTTGGTAAATCCAGACATACATTTTCAACTATACCGGATTTTTCCGCCTTTGCAAGGTAATCACGGCTTGCCTTCTGCACCGTAGTATTATCAAGGTCAAAAATGCCTAATATTTCATCAAAGGTTATTATTTTATCAAGACCTAAATGTAAATACATATTATATCTCCTGAATTTTGCCCTCTTTAACCTCAAAGATTTTACCCTTTGTGCTTCTCATAAGGTTAGCGGGGTCACAGCAGGTAATAAACACCTGCCAGTTATTAAGATAATTAAGTATAAAATTCTGCCTGCCTTCATCAAGCTCACTCATAACATCATCAAGTAAAACAATAGGGCACTCCCCTGTTGTTTTTTCTATTATGGAAGCTTCGCCTAATTTCATTGCAAGGGCTGCAGACCTTTGCTGACCCTGACTTGCGTAGGTGCGGGCATCCTTATCATTTATACTTATAATCAAATCGTGAGTATGAGGACCTTTGCCTGTATACATCTGACGGGCATCTGCCTCTCTGTTTTTCTCTATTTCTGCTTTCAGCTTCTCTTTTATTTCATCATCACTGATATTTTCTTTAGAAAAGCTGTAATAAAAATCAAATTTTTCTCTGCCAGAGCTTATACCATTATAAATATCTGCAGATAAATCTGAAAACTGCTCAATATAATCCAGCCTGTATCTTATAATTTTTGAGCCTATTTTTACAAGCTCCTCATCCCATGGGTCAAATATATAATCTCTGTTAAAGCTTTCCTGACCAAATTTTCTTAAAAGAGCATTTCTCTGCTCTATTACTCTTAAATATCTGCTCATAGCGAGAGCATAATTTGGCTTCATTAAGCTTAAAGCAATATCAAGCATTTTACGCCTTTCACCGGGACCATCCTTAACTATACCTAAGGTACTTGGTGAAAATACAACTGAATAAAATGAGCCCATCATTGCTCTTGGTGAATCCTCTTTTACTCCGTTTAATATAAGCTCTTTTTTCTGCCCTATTGTCAGCTTTGCGGTCTGCTCTCTGCCATTTGAATAAAAGCTGCTCTCTATTACTGCTTCGCTTGCACTATCTTTAATAAGCTGTATATTTTTGCGAGCTCTGAAGCTGTAAAAGCCTGTCAGCATCCATACACTTTCAATAAGATTTGTTTTACCCTGACCATTTTCACCATATATTATATTCATTTCAGGGTGTGGCTCAATATGAGCCTCTTCTATATTTCTGAAATTAAAAGAGGAATGGCTTGTAAGCTTCATAAACTATCACCATTCCTCTCATACTTTATTTTTACTCTACTACGTAAATTACTCTGTTAAAATCTACTTTATCACCTGAGCGGAGCTTTTTGCCACGCTGCATACAAACCTCACCATTAACCTTTACTTCCCCATCCTGAATAACAATCTTTGCATGACCACCAGTCTGCACAGCATCATTCATTTTAAGAAAAGCATCAAGCCTGATAAAATCTGTATCTATTTTTTTAGTAATAACAGGTTTCTCTGCTACTCTTACTTTAATCTTCATTCTTTAACCTCACGGGAAGAATTAAGAATATAAACTCTTCGCCCTCAACAGGCACTACAAGAATAGGTGCAACAGGACCATTAAGCATAATCTTAACCTGGTCTGTATCGCAAACCTTAAGAGCATCTATCATATATCTGTTATTAAAGCCTACTGTGCAGTCTTCGCCTGTGATTGCAGCTGCAACTGTATCTGTAGATGTACCGATTGAAGCATTTGATGACATAATAACCTTATTATCACCAAATAAGCATTTAATGGGGCTCTTTACCTTATCTGTAATAATAAGAGATGTTCTGTCAATACTATCAAGAAATTCTGATGTATTTACAACTGCTGCTGTTTTTGCCTGTGTAGGAATAGCAGCCTTATAATTCAAAAATTCACCATCAAGAAGTCTTGAAATAAAGTAATATTTATCAACACTGAAAGTAATGTGTCTTTTACCAACAGAGATGTTGATTTTCTGATCCTCATCACTTAAGAGCTTTGTTACCTCTGAAAGTGTTTTTGCAGGTACAACAAAGGATAAATCCTCGCCGATATATTCAACTGCTTCATTTCTTATAGCAAGACGTACACCATCTACCGCAATAAGACGAAGGTGACCCTGCTCAAGCTCAAATTTAACACCTGTATGTATTACCTTTGTATCCTTTACAGCTGCTGAGAAAATTGTCTTTCTTATCATATCCTTTAGTATGCTCTGGTCAAGCACTACATCATAGCCTCCTACTATTGAAGGAAGCTCAGGATAATCATCAGCATTCATACCGATTATTGATGTTTTAAACTCACCACATTCAATATATGCAATCTGGCGTGTATCTGAATCAAATTTTACAATATTTGCAGGCAGCTTTCTTAATGTTTCGCTGAGCATGTGTGCATTTACTACAATTTTACCGCTTTCCTCTACTATACAAGGAATTGTAGTAATTATACCCATCTCAAGGTCGTAACCAGTAAGTGTAAGCTTGCCATCTTCAGCAGAGATAAGTATACCTTCTACTGATGGTATTGCTGTCTTTGTTGAGGCTGCTCTCTGTACAACCTGGCATGCCTCTGATAGTTCATAAGAATTACAGGAAAATTTCATATTGTTACCTCCGATAACAAAATGCACTACAAATATAATGTATGTATTATCATATTTATAGTAGTAGTAATAGAGTAAGTGAAAATGTGAAAAAGCTCTGAAAGCTTTGATATTTCTTAATCTTCTTGCTTCAGATTTTTAACATTCTGTTTTGAATAAAATGTTTGAAAAGTGAATAAAAAAATTTTATGTGTAAAGGGTGAATTGTTTGAAAAACTTGTGAATAACTTAGTTAAAAACTCAATGTGAAATGGTGAATAACTTTATATATCTTTTCTGCCTTCCATTGCTCTGACAAGTGTATATTCATCAGTAAATTCCAGGTCTGCGCCTACAGGCATACCATAAGCAAGACGGGAAACATTAACACCAAGTGGCTTAATAAGCTTTGATATATACATAGATGTTGCTTCGCCTTCAACAGTAGGATTAGTTGCCATAATAATTTCTTTAACCTCATTATCAGAGAGGCGGGCAATAAGCTCCTTAATGCAGATATCCTCTGGGTTTACATCATTCATAGGTGATATAACGCCGTGAAGCACGTGGTAAAGACCATTGTACTCATGAGTACGCTCAAAAGCTATAATATCACGAGGGTCCTCAACTACACAGATTACTGACCTGTCACGCTCTTTTGAGTTACAGATAGTGCATACCTCATCATCTGTATAATTGCAGCAGATATTACATCTGTGTACAGTAGAGCGGGCGTTAAGAATACTTTCTATAAATGAATTAACTTCCTCATCACTGGAATCCAGCATATAGAATGCAAGCCTCTGGGCACTTTTACGGCCAACTGAAGGAAGCTTTGCAAATTTATCTATCAGATTTTCAAGGGAAGGGGTAAGGCCGGCCATCAGAATAAACCTGGAATGGAAAGACCGCCTTTAGCCTTTTCCATACCCTGTGACATAGCGTCATTAGCCTTACGGATGCTTTCATTGAAAGCAGATATAATCATATCCTGAAGCATTTCAATATCTTCAGGGTCAACTACTTCTGGTTTAAGATTTACAGCAGTAACCTCGTGAGCACCGTTTACTACTACTTCAACAGCACCGCCGCCTGTGGTAGATGAAAATTCAGTAGCTTCAACCTCTGCCTGAATTCTCTCCATATTCTCCTGCATTTCCTGAATTTTTTTCATCATATTTGCCTGGCCACCAGCCTGAGCATTAGGAATTCTTGCTTTCATACATATATCTCCTTAGTTATTATTACCGTTATTAAACTCATCTACTTTAGATATAATATTCTGAAGTGGATTTAATGATGGAGCCTTAGGCTCTGTTGCAGTACATTTAACACTGACCTTAATTTTAGTGCCTGTTACCTCTTCAATAGCTTTATAAAGACTCTTATATCTTTCATTCTCTATGATAAAAGCTTTAAGTGTAGTATTATCAGTAACTATTACAAGCTTATTATCTCTGATTAAAGCAGTAGTATTTGCAAGCACACCATAAAGAGGTGGGTCATAGTTAAGCACTGCTTCCTGCACCTCAGGCCATAAACCAAATGTGCCATCTACAAGAGGCTTATCACTTCTGCTGCCTTCAATTACGTGAGTTTTCTTTTCAGTGCTTGCAGCTGCCTGAGGCTCATTACCTGTTTTAGGTACTAAGCTGCTGTTTGCAGGAGCAATACCATTCTCTATAATTTCCTGAAGCTTTTGTTCAAGAGCAATTATTCTTTCTTCAGCGGCAGGGTAAAACTGTGTGCCTTTATCTGTATTTTTTACACCACACATTTTTATAACAGCAGATTCAAGATGAATCTTTTTGTTATTTGCATATTTTATAACATCTGCAGTTTTTGTGAGTATATCAATACATTCAAGTATTTTTGTAATTGTGTACTGGTCTGCACGCTCTTTATATCTTTTAAGCTCATCAGCAGAGCAGATTATAAGACCGTTGCAATTCTGTACAGTTTTTGAAACCATAAGATTTCTGAAATGTGAAAGAAGACCCTGACAGATATTTGAAATATCGCAGGCCTCAGTGTGAAGCTTTGTTACAAGTAAAAGTGCACTTGTAAAATCTTCTTTTGCTATATAATCTGAAAACTCAAATAAGCTGTTTGTGCCTGCCATACCTGCAGCGCTGCTTACTGTTTCTGATGTAATATTATCTGAGATGGAAATTGCTCTGTCCATAAGTGAAAGAGCATCTCTCATACCACCATCTGCAACATTTGCAATAAGGCTTGCAGCATCATCTGTAATAGTAACATTTTCATTTTGTGCTACATATTTAAGCCTTGCTATAATATCATCAGGTGTAATTCGCTTAAAATCAAAGCGCTGACATCTTGAAAGTACAGTAGCCGGAAGCTTATGCACATCTGTAGTAGCTAAAATAAATATTACGTGTGCAGGCGGCTCCTCAAGAGTTTTAAGCAGTGCATTGAAAGCACTTATTGAAAGCATGTGTACTTCGTCTATGATATAAACTCTGTACTTTGTAAATGCAGGGGTAAAGTTTACCTCTTCTCTTATATCACGGATATTTTCAACGCCGTTGTTACTTGCAGCATCTATCTCAACTACATCCATAATTGAGCCGCTGTCTATACCCTTACAGATTTCGCACTCGTTACAAGGGTTACCATCTACAGGATGAAGGCAGTTTACTGCTTTTGATAAAATCTTTGCGCAGGAGGTTTTACCTGTACCTCTTGAGCCTGTAAAAAGATAGGCGTGAGAGATATGACCTGTTTCAACCTCTGTTTTAAGAGTATGAGTAATATGACCCTGACCATATACATCATTGAAGTCAGAGGGGCGCCATTTACGATATAATGCCTGATATGCCATTTTTACTCATCTCCCTTTTGGTCTATTTCCATTCTTACTGCGTCGACAATCGTTCGCAGTACAG
>JAKSQR010000034.1 GCA_024404065.1 Clostridia bacterium
TATAATAATGCTGTTTTAATGCGTTAAAATGCTAACAAGTTAAAAAGCTAAAAGCAAATAAAAATCTGCCGGTATAAGCCGACAGATTGTAAACTATAAATTTATCAGATACCAAGTATCTTTCTTGCGTTACCGCCAAAGATTTTGTCTTTCTCTTCCTGAGTTAAATCAAAGGAATTTATAAGCTTTATAAATTTCTCAGGTGGTGCCCAGGGTGAGTCGGTAGCAAATAAAATTTTATCTGCGCCATGTGCTTTTATTATCTGCTCACTCTTTTCGGTGTAGCGGTCAAGTACAACTGCAGTATCAAAATATACAGGCTTGCCAATAAGCTTTTCAAGCACCTCATCAGGCATATCGCAGGCACCAAGGTGAGCAAGAATCAGCTTGTTTTCAATAAGCCCTTTAAGCTTATCAAGCACATAAAGCACCATATCAGGTGTGCAGTGTACATCATCGGGGTAAGCAACGTCACGGCCTGCGTGTGTCACTATCATAAGGTCACGCTCTGCAGCAGCTTTTAGGATGCGGATATATCTTTCGTCATCAAAGTAAACGCCCTGATAATCGGGATGAATTTTGATAACCTTTAAGCCGATGCTTTTTACATAATCAAGTATTTCCTCAACATTCTCACAGTCGGGGTGAATAGCTCCGCCGAAGATAACACCATTCTGCCCGCTGATTTCAGCAGAAAGATGGTTAATGCTTTCAACCTGCTTTGGTGATGTAGCAACAGGCAGTGATACGGCATAATCCATACCGCTTTCCTTTACTAAATCCTGTAAGGCAGAGAGAGTACCTTTACGGTAGCAGGGCACACCGCCTTTTTCCATAAGTGTTGCGATGGCTTTATCTGCAATCTTATCGGGGAATGTATGAGTGTGAAAATCTATTATCATGGTATCGCCTCCGTAATTCTTAACGGAGATAATTAAAACACAAAAGTCAAAAAAATAAAAGACTTTTTTAATCTGGTGCAAAATTTTTTAATATAAATGGAGGAATTTTTCGTGAACACAACAATGATTATCTCATCTGTTCTCATTGTAATCTTTTTTGCAATTATGATTACAATCGGTTTCAGATCAAAGAAGCACGCAACCGACGTTAACGGTTTCGTTCTTGGCTCCCGTTCAGTTGGCCCATGGCTCAGTGCTTTTGCTTTTGGTACCAGCTATTTCTCAGCTGTTATCTTCGTAGGCTATGCAGGTCAGTTCGGCTGGCTCTTCGGTACAGCATCCACATGGATTGGTCTTGGCAATGCCTTTATCGGCTCTCTTCTTGCATGGGCTGTTCTTGGCAGACGTACAAGAGTTATGACACAGCACATCAACAGTAAAACAATGCCTGACTTCTTCGGCAACCGTTTTGAATCAAACGGCTTAAAGATTGCTGCATCAGCAATTACATTTATTTTCCTTATTCCTTACACAGCATCACTTTACAATGGTCTTTCAAGACTTTTTGCAATGGCATTCAATGGCATTGACTACTCAGTATGCGTTATTATAATGGCTGTTCTTACTGGTATTTACGTTATCGTTGGTGGTTATATGGCTACCGCACTTAACGACTTTATTCAGGGCATTATCATGCTCATCGGTATCAGCGCAGTTATCCTTGCTGTTATTAAGGCAAACGGCGGTCTTGTAGCTGCTTATATGGGCCTTTCAGCAATTCCTGCAAAGACAGCATCAGGCGAAATGTGGGCAGGCGGCTTCTCATCCTTCCTTGGCCCTCAGCCTCTCTTCCTTCTCATGGTTGTTATCCTTACCTCTCTTGGTACATGGGGTCTTCCTCAGATGGTTGGTAAGTTCTATGCAATTAAGAATGAAGATTCAATCAAGAAGGGCACAATCATTTCTACATTCTTTGCAATCGTAGTTGCTGGTGGTTGCTACTTCCTTGGTGGTTTCGGTCACCTTTATGAGACAGTTGTTGGCGTTGAAGAAGGCAAGCCCGTAGGCGGCTTTGACGCAATCATCCCCGCAATGTTAAAGACATTACCTGCTGCACTTATCGGTCTTGTAATCGTTCTTGTTCTTTCAGCATCAATGAGCACTCTTTCTTCACTTGTTCTTACATCTTCTTCAACTATTACCCTTGACTTCATCAATGGTCTTAAGAAGAAGCCTGCAGAAGAAAAGAAGACAATGCTCACAATCCGTTCATTCATCGTTGTATTCATCGTTATCTCAGCAGCTATTGCTATCTTCCAGGCAAAGAGCAATAACCTTTACATTGCTCAGATGATGGGCGTTTCATGGGGCGCACTTGCAGGTGCATTCCTTGCTCCCTTCCTCTATGGTCTTTACTGGAAGAAGACAACAAAGGCAGCTGTTGTTTGCTCATTCATCTACGGCGTAGGTCTTGAGCTTATCCAGCTTTACATCAACCTTGCACACGTTGATCTTTCTGGTAACGTATTCCTTAACTTCGTATTCAGAAACTCACTTTACTCAGGCTCACTCGCAATGCTCGGTGGTCTTATCATCGTTCCCATCGTATCTCTTCTTACTCAGAAGACAGTACCTGCAAATGCTGATAAGTGCTTTGAGTGCTACAACGCAACAAAGACAGTTGACGTTACAGACAGCCTCGGTAAATAATTAAATAAACTAAATTGCAAAAATTAAGGCTTCCCATTGCGGGAAGCCTTTTCTTATACTCTTTAATAACTTATGCAACGCCCTCAATAAACCACTTGCCTACGGTGTTATTCCATACGTTTGAGTTGCGCTCAAAAAACAGATATCTCTGCCTGCCGCAGACATAAATTGTGTAGCGGTCACCATAACCACCGGATTTAAGTGATGGTGCCATTCTTACATCAGTTATATAGTCAATATCATATTTTGTGCCGTCTTTCCATATAATGCGCTGTGGCTTTACGTTGCCATACTCATCAAAAACGACCTCTACCTTTACATATAGCTTATTCATTTTCTGTCTTTATACTCCTGAGAAAATTATTGTGGGAATTTATAGGGGATGAGGGTAAATCAGGGTACTTTTCTTTAAGCAAAATAAACTTGAAATCAAGTAACTCAGCAGGCACACAAAGCCTTGCGGCAAGCTGAAAAAATGTAATATCCTCATCCTGATTTATTACATCGCAATCGTCTATAAGCAGCTGAGCAGCAAAAAGATTTGCTTCTCTTTCCTTTTCGCTTACATCATCAAATACAGCTGTATCACTATATTTTGCAACTCTGCCTTCACAGTGCATAAGGGCGTGACAAAGCTCATGGGCTATAATTACCTTTTGTATATTTTCAGGCAAATCAGAATTTACCACAATTGCAAATACACCATCCACACCAATTACAAAGCCTTTTATAGCGCTCTGATGATTGCCCATTGGCTGGTACATAATATTTATGCCCTTGCCCTCACATATTGCTGTGGGGTCATTTGTTTTATATTCAGTTTTAAGGCTATCTGCCAGGGCAGATACAGCTGAATATTTCATAATAAATCCTTCTTAATTTTTGAATCCCTGTTTTGAGTCGTCTTTACATTTTATATAGGCACGCATAACTGCTTCAAAGAAAGTATCTTTTTCGCTCTGTGAAATTTCACCGCCTGCAAAAAGGGCAACGTTATCATTAAGCAGAGCCTGCAAATCAATAGCGCCTTGCTCACCGTAGCGTCTGCCTGCCTCAGATATATAGTTAGCCTTTACCTCATCCTCAGGCATTTCCATCTCGTCATTATTAAGGTAAGCAGCAGTTACACCAAGTGCCTTTGCAAGCTTAACTACTGTGCCGGGGCGTGGAGTTTTTTCGCCTGCCTCATAGCCGAAAACGGAGCGGGAGGTAATGCCTACCATCTCTGCAAGCTTGCCCTGAGTAAGACCCTGCTCATTGCGAAGCTCTCTGATTTTTTGTGATATAGTTTTCATAATCCACCTCTACAGTATGAGTATGTTTATTACTTCTTGTGTAAAGTTCCATAATATTTCGTAAAGCATACAATATATAGGCTTTTTCAAATAGAACTTTTTGGAACTTTACTAAATATTACCGCAAGGGATAGAATTTGTCAATAGAACTTTTGAATTTTGCAGAACTTAATTGAACTTATGTTAATAAAAATGCGCTTGACATATACCCTATGGGGGTATATAATCGTGCCAGAAATAAAACACGGAGGAAAGCCTATGTCAGAGAATAATTGTTGCTGCTGCGGTAAAACAAAAGAGCGCACTTCTGATGAGAAAAAGGCCCTTATGAATCGCCTGAGTCGTATTGAAGGGCAGGTAAGGGGCATTAAAAATATGCTTGAAAATGATGCCTACTGCACAGATATTATTGTGCAGGTAGCTGCTATAAATGCAGCCCTTAATTCATTTAATAAGGAGCTGCTTGCAAATCATATAAAAACCTGTGTTACAGACGATATCAAGGCGGGTAAAACCGAAACAGTTGATGACCTGCTTAACACATTGCAAAAGCTGATGAGGTAAAAATATGAAGCAATATAATGTAACAGGTATGAGCTGTGCCGCCTGCGTTGCAAGGGTTGAAAAAGCAGTAAATGGCGTAGAGGGTGTGGAATCCTGCGCAGTAAATCTGCTTACAAACTCAATGAGCGTTGAGGGCGGTGCTTCCGCTGACGAAATTATAAAAGCGGTAGAGGCTGCAGGCTATGGTGCATCTCTTAAGGATGAAGCCTCAGATAAAATAAGTGCAGATGAGCTTAAAGATGAGGAAACACCTAAAATTCTTAAAAGGCTGATAATCTCACTTATCTTTTTACTGCCCCTTATGTACATTTCAATGGGTCACATGATGTGGAATTTCCCTGTGCCTATGCTTTTACATAAGCCTGTGGCAATGGGCATAGCTCAGATGATAATTGCCCTTATCGTAATGGTAATAAACCGCAAGTTTTTTATAAACGGTGTAAAGGGTGTAATACATAAATCACCTAATATGGATACCCTTGTAGCCTTAGGCTCAGGCGCATCATTCATATATAGTGTATATGTTTTAGCAAAGGGCGAAATGGAGTTTTTCTTTGAATCTGCCGCAATGATTCTTGTGCTTATAACAGTAGGTAAAACTCTTGAATCCTACTCAAAGGGCAAAACCACAAATGCACTTAAAAGCCTTATGAATCTTGCCCCAGAAACTGCTACTGTAATTTATGACGGTAAGGAGATTACAGTGCCTGCAGAGAAGGTTAAAATCGGCGATATATTTATGCTCAAACCCGGTGACAAGGTTGCAGTTGATGGCATTATAATTGAGGGTGAGGGAGCTTTTGATGAATCCTCACTTACAGGCGAAAGCATTCCTGCAGATAAGCAGGCAGGGGATTCAGTTTATACTGCCACAATAAATAAATCCGGCTATCTTAAATGTAAAGCCACAAAGGTAGGCAAGGATACAACACTTGCAAAAATTATAAAAATGGTGTCTGATGCCTCTGCTACAAAGGCGCCTATCGCAAAAATTGCGGATAAGGTTTCAGGTATATTTGTGCCTGTTGTAATCGGCATTGCTCTTGTTACATTTGTAATATGGCTTTTAGTTGGCAAAGAATTCAGCTTCTCTCTTACAAGAGCAATAGCGGTGCTTGTTATAAGCTGCCCTTGTGCTTTAGGTCTTGCAACCCCCGTAGCAATTATGGTAGGTAATGGTGTCGCTGCAAGAAATGGTATTCTTTTTAAGAATGCCGCCTCACTTGAGGAAACAGGCAGAGTGCAGATTGTAGCTCTTGATAAAACAGGCACAATCACAGAGGGCAAGCCTCAGATTACTGATATAATACCTGCAGACGGCATAACTGAAAATGAGCTTATTAAATATGCTTATGCTCTTGAAAGTAAAAGTGAGCATCCCCTTGCAGGTGCAGTTAATATTTATGCAGAGAGCAAGGGCATTGAAAAACTCAGCACAGAGAAATTTGCCGCAAAGGCAGGTAATGGTCTTACTGCTACCGTTGAGGGCAAAGAAATAATCGGTGGTAATCTTAAATATGTTTCTTCAGTTATAGATGTTGATGATGAAATAAAAGAAAAGGCACAAAAGGTTTCCTCTGAGGGTAAAACACCTATGCTTTTTGCACTTGATAATAAGCTGCTTGGCATTATAGCTGTTGCAGATACAGTTAAAGCTGACAGCCCCGAAGCAATAAATCAGCTTCAGAATATGGGCATAAAGGTAGTAATGCTTACAGGCGATAACCGCAAAACAGCAGAGGCTATTGCAAAAGAAACAGGTGTGGATTTTGTTATATCTGATGTGCTTCCTGAGGGAAAGGCAGATGTTATAGAAGCCCTTTCGGAGTATGGCAAGGTTGCAATGGTTGGTGACGGCATAAATGATGCACCTGCCCTTACAAAAGCCGATGTAGGCATTGCTATCGGTGCAGGCACAGATGTTGCCATAGATAGTGCAGATGTAGTGCTTATGAATAGCAGCATTAGTGATGTGGCGGCAGCTATCCGCCTTTCAAGGAATGTGCTTCTCAATATCAAGGAGAATCTTTTCTGGGCGTTTATCTATAACATTATCGGCATTCCCCTTGCCGCAGGAATGTGGATGCCTATATTTGGCTGGACCCTTAAGCCTGTATTTGGCGCAGCAGCAATGAGCCTTTCCAGCTTTTGCGTTGTAACCAATGCCTTAAGATTAAATCTTGTAAAGGTACACAGCACTAAAAAGGATAAAATAAAAAATCCCGCAGAAATAAACTTTGCACTTCTGCAGGAAAAAGTATATAATGAAATAAATAAAAAGGAGAATGAAACTATGACAAAGGTATTTAATGTTGAAGGTATGATGTGCCCCCATTGTGAGGCAAGGGTAAAGAGCGCAGTTGAAGGTATTGCAGGTGTAGCATCCGCAGTTCCATCACATACAGAAAATAAAGTAACTGTTACCCTTAATGCAGACGTTGCTGATGAGGTAATTACAGCAGCAATCACAGACGCAGGCTACACAGTAAAATAAGCTTTTTCATAAATTATCAGGAGTGGTATTATGGTAATCTTTTCTGAGCATTTTAAGGAGATAGAAAAAAGAGCAGGCTTCCCTGAGGAGGCCATTGCCCCTATTGAAAAGGCTGCACAGCTTATAGATTCAATCCCTGAGCTTAATGAGAAATTCACAAAGCTTGTATATGGATATATGACAGACCGCCCTGATAATATAAACAGAGATTTTCTTCCCTCTGTTGAGGCACTTGAAAGCTATGGCGCACATAAATATACTTTGGATTTAGTCTATATTATGGCTTGCAGCGAAATCCTGCACGAAAGATACAGGGCAAATAATATCCCTGACGAAGTATTCTGGCAGTTTACCATTGATTTCAGATGTAAGCTGATTGAGTGTATGGAATGTAAAGGCGTTGCCGGCACATTTGTAGCAGAGTGGGTGGATTTATTCTACAGCCTTGAGAGATTCGGGCTTGGCAGATTTCAGTATGAGCACGATAAATTTCCAAAGGATTACACCACAAAATCAGGCTATTTTATCAAAGAGGGTACACCCTGCGTAAATATGCACATTCCCTCAATGGGCATTCCCCTTACAGATGAGGTAAGAATGGATTCCTACAAAAAAGCTTATGAGTTTTTTAAGGACAGACGCACACCTGAGGGCTACCTTATAATGCGTTGTGGCTCCTGGCTTTTATTCCCGAAGCATCCTGAGTTTCTTGATGCCAATTCAAATATACTTAAATTCTATAATGATTTTGAAGTTTACGAGGAGGTTATCAAGGATAGCTTCAATGATGACTGGCGCATCTGGAATAAATATGCAGAGCTTCCCCTTGAGGAAAGGCCTGCAGATACAAAGCTGAGAAAAGCATATAAAGACTGGATGATGGCAGGCAATAAAACAGGCTATGGCAGAGGCGTAATAGTATTTGACGGCGAAAAGATAATATAACTTATAAAGAGCTTCTTCGGAGGCTCTTTTCTTTTAGAGCAAAATAAAAGTCCGCCCCATAAGGCGGACCGCTATGCTTAAATTACAAAATTATTTTGCACCGAAAATTTTGAAAATCAGATTCCAGAAGGTGAATATTATCTCCATTATTCTTGAGAAAAGAGAGGCATTGCTGCCTGATGGCTCTGATGGGTCTGCAGGAGTGTTTGATGAGGCAGATTTTTTAGTGACATTCTGCCAGTTTGAGTTGGTGTAAATTTCACCACCGTCTTTGAATACGCTCTCTGCGGTGGGGTCACCAAGCAAAATGTAGTTGAGCCAGGCAATAATGTAACCTCTTGAATTGATAAGAGCTGTGGTGTGGTCTGTATTTTTCATCTGACCTATTATAACGTTGCTATTCTGAATGTTATTCATATTGGCAATAAGACCTGTTTCAAGGGGGCAAAGACCTGTAGGTCCTGCATCAAGGTCATCATCAGCACCAATTAAAAATGCGGGGCATTTAATCTGCTTTGCGTCATAGCCTGCACCCTGAAATGCTGCAAGTGAAGCCTGCACACCATTTACTGAAACAAGTGTTCTGAACATAGAGGCATTTTTATATTTACCTGTAGAGCAGGCATTCATTGTACCTGCACCGCCCTGTGAGTGACCTACAACTGCAAGCTTATCAAGGTCAATTTTATTGTAAAACTTACTTGCAGAGTTGCTGTTTTCACTTATGATATATTCAAGAGTTTTGTGGGTTGAGGCACCATTGCCTGTGGAGGTGCAGTTGTTACCAAAAACTATATAGCCCCAGCTTGCAAAGTGCTTAAGCAATGCACCGTAGGTAGCACTTGTTACACCTGTGCCGTTGCAGAAAATAATGGCAGGAAACTGTGCCTTTGCAGATAAATCTGTGGGGTAGTAAATATTGTAGCAGCTGAAATTTTCTTCGCTGCAATCTATGGTAGCAGAGCTTACACCATAGCTGCCGTGAGGTGTGTAATAATCCTCAATAGTAGTTGCTGCCTTTGTGGGCATAGCAAAAAGACTGCAGATAATTATTAAAGAAAGCACTAAAGAAATAACTTTTTTCATAATATCACCTGACCTTTCTGAGCTTATTATAGCATATCAGAAATAAATAATCTATATAAAAATGTAATGGAAAAGCCACCCCTTATGGAGTGGCTCATAATTATTTCTGAGGGTTAAGCTCTTTTGAGTGAATCTTGCAAAGGTTATCAATATCGCCGTCACCATCAACATCAATGCCGGGGTATTTGATAGCGTCATCACCTGTGCGTGCCTTGTTGTTACAGTTATATTCTCCGCCGTATTCTGCACTGTAAGCACACTTAACACCTTCGTCTTCGGTCATAAGTCTTACGAATGAGAAGCAGAAAACTGCTACAACAACTGCTGTGATTACAGCAATACCTGCCTTGGGGTTAATGCCCTTTTTGAAAAGCTTTTCAGCATCAATATTATCAAGGAATTTAACCTTGCTGAAGATTAAAAGAACGAGCTTTGCAAGTAAGTAGCCTATTATTGCAGCAACGCAGCCTGCAAGGCAGCCGAAAATAACGTCTGTGGGGTAGTGTACCATAAGGTAAACACGTGAGCACATTGTAAGCACTGCAATTACAGGGAAAATCCATGCAATTTTCTTTTTGTTTTCGCTTATAAAGCAGATGAAAAGACCGATAGCCATCTCAAATGCAGAGGTGGTGTGACCTGAGGGGAAGGAGAAGTCACTTTCTGAAAGTGAGCCTGCGCCCTTATACCATACTTCATACTGTGCCCAGAAATCTGAAAGCTGAAGTGTATTGTATGGTCTTACACGCTCAACCATAGGCTTAAGAGCAAGGTTAGTAACGATTGTACCAACTGCTACGGCAAAAATAAGAGTGAAGCCGTATTTTCTTGTCTTCTTAAAGAAGCAGAGTACAACTGCAAGTATTACCATAGGTATTACAAAATCCTCATCACCAAATGATGTGAAAAGCTTTGCAATAATGGTCATAACTTCGTTTTGCATACTGCCGAAGAATGTAAAAATTGCTTTGTCAAGGTTAAAGAATGCACTGTCAATAGTTGCGCCCAGTGCAAGGGGGAGCATAGGATACATAGTATTCCGCCTTTCTTTTGTTTTACCCGCCTAATATATCATATCAGTTATACAAATTCAATCATTAACACCACAAATTTTAACAGTTTGTATCTTTTATAGTGATTTTATTGATTTTTATTTTTGCAAAGTATAAAATAAATTTAACACATAGATATATGTGATTTTATTCAGAGAGGTGTATTCCCATGAACAAGTTTGTACTTAACGAAACATCATACCACGGCGCAGGTGCTATCTCCGCAGTTCCTGAGGAGATTAAGGCAAGAGGCTATAAGAAGGCTTTTGTTGCATCTGACCCTGATCTTATTAAATTTGGTGTAACCGCAAAGGTTACCGACCTTCTTGATAAGGAAGGCATCCCCTACGAGGTATATTCAGATATTAAGCCCAACCCCACAATTGAAAACGTACAGAACGGTGTTGCAGCATTCAAGGCTTGCGGCGCAGATTGTATCGTAGCTATCGGCGGCGGTTCATCAATGGATACCTCAAAGGCTATCGGTATCATCATCACAAACCCTGAGTTTGCTGATGTCCGTTCACTTGAGGGCGTTGCTCCCACAAAGAACCCCTGCACACCTATCATTGCTGTTCCCACCACAGCAGGCACTGCAGCTGAGGTTACAATCAACTACGTTATTACTGACGTTGAAAAGAAGAGAAAGTTTGTTTGCGTAGATGTACACGATATTCCCGTTGTAGCAGTTGTTGACCCTGATATGATGGCTTCAATGCCTGCAGGTCTTACCGCAGCTACAGGTATGGATGCTCTTACCCACGCTATTGAAGGCTACATCACCAAGGGCGCATGGGAGCTTTCAGATATGTTCCACATTAAGGCTATTGAGGTTATTGCCCGCTCACTTCGTGCTGCAGTTAAGAACGAAAAAGAGGGCAGAGATGGTATGGCACTTGGCCAGTACATTGCAGGTATGGGCTTCTCAAATGTAGGTCTCGGTGTTGACCACTCTATGGCACACACCCTTTCAGCTTATTATGATATGCCTCACGGTAAGGCATGTGCTACACTTCTTCCCTGCGTAATGGCATTCAATGCTCCCTGCACAGGCGAAAAGTACAGAGATATTGCTAAGGCAATGGGCGTAGAGGGCACAGAAAATATGACTCAGGAAGAGTATCGCAAGGCAGCTGTTGAAGCAGTTGATAAGCTTGCTCAGGATGTAGGTATTGTTACATCACTTAAGGGTGTTGTTAAGGAAGAGGATCTTCCTCAGCTTGCACTTGATGCTTACAATGACGCTTGCCGTCCCGGTAACCCCAGAGATTGCTCTGTTGAAGATATTGAAGCTCTCTACAGATCACTTATGTAATCTTATTTCTCGCATTTTGGCACCTGCCTT
>JAKSQR010000035.1 GCA_024404065.1 Clostridia bacterium
CAGGCATTTCAGCTCTTGTAAGGAATCTTGATGAGAATCCGCCGCCTCTGAAGTAGCCGTTATCAGCTGCATTCCATGTAGTAGCCTTAAGCATGGTCTGCTGGTCTGCTTCGGTAACGTCGTACCATTCCTTCATTACTGCATTGCCGTTTTCGTCCTTAACCTCACCGCAGGCATCAAGGCAGCAGGCGCCTGAATTGATAAGGTGGATAAAGCCGTCAGCGTCCTTTGCTTTGCCTTCAATATCGTAGCCTGTAACTCTCTTTACACTTTCACCGCTCCAGTAGGTACGTACGTCAGCAAACATCTGAGCACGGTTTGTAAGCAGCTTCATAAAGAGCATTGATGTGCCGTTAAGTGTATCATTTTCAGTAGCAAATGCGTAGGGCTCACGGGTGCCGTTCCAGTCAAATGATGTGTTGAGCATTGCCTCAGCAAAGTCAGCATTGGGCCAATGGTCTGTCCACTGTCTCTGACCCTGGAAACCACCTGCAATAGCGTTGTGACCAGCCATCTCTTCTTCTCTGCCCTCGGGAAGGTTGGGGTTACCATTCATAAGGTCCTTGATGATGCACATCATCTTAACTGTAAATTCCCAATCCTTTTCCTTCTGCTCATCGCTCTTCTTTACAAAGTCAGGGTTTTTATCGAAGCCTTCGGGGCAGTTTGCCTTAGTCCAGGCAAGTGCCTTCTGAAATTCAGCTTCGTCATAAATATTCTCTTCCATACGGCGGAGAATTTCAACCTCGTCTACGCTTTCAACTCTCATACCAAGGTATTCCTCAAAGAAATCGGGAATAATGGATGAGCCTGCAATACCCATACAGATTGAGCCAATCTGAAGGTATGATTTGCCCTTCATGGTAGCAACTGCAACTGCAGCCTTACCAAAGCGGAGAAGCTTTTCTTTAACGTCATCGGGGATAGTGGTATCATCTGCATCCTGAACATCCTTACCATAGATGCCAAATGCGGGCAGACCCTTCTGTGCGTGAGCTGCAAGTACAGCTGCAAGGTAAACTGCGCCGGGTCTTTCTGTTGCATTGAAGCCCCATACGCCCTTAATAGTGTTGGGGTCCATATCCATAGTTTCTGAGCCGTAGCACCAGCAGGGAGTTACGGAGAGAGTAATATCAACGCCCTCTTTCTTAAACTGTGCTGCGCAGGCAGCTGCCTCTGCAACACGGCCGATAGAGGTATCGGAAATAACAACTTTTACAGGTTCGCCATTTGAATACTTAAGGTTTTCAGTAAAGAGCTTTGCGGCGGCCTTAGCCATATTCATTGTCTGCTCTTCAAGGGATTCTCTTACCTTGAGAGGGCCTCTTCTGCCATCAATGATTCTTCTTATACCGATTACTGGGTAATCGCCGATAAGTCTGCTTTTTGCCATTTTTACTCTTCCTTTCAGTTGTTTATTATATTTTTGAAGCATGAGTATGCTTTGTTCCAGTTTTCAGTATCCTCAGGTAAATACTCTTTAGTGCCTTCGCTTGCAGCAATTATTTTGCGTGCCTCGGCTATATCTTTAATATCACCTGTGGAAAGAAGCTGTACAGCAATATTGCCAAGTACAGTTGCCTCAATAGGACCTGCCACAACCTTTATGCCTGTGGAGCAGGCGGTCATACGGCAAAGAAGACCGTCCTTTGTGCCGCCGCCGATAATATGAATTGCAGGGTAGGTTTTGCCTGTGCAATCCTGAAGTGCATCAAGGGTAAGCCTGTATTTAAGCGCAAGGCTCTCATAGATACATCTCATTACCTGACCTGTTGTTTCAGGTATGGGCTGATTGGTTTTACGGCAGTATTCCCTTACTCTTTCGGGAATGTTGCCGTGAGGTACAAACTCAGGTGCGTCAGGGTCAATAAAGCTTCTGAAGGGCTCTGCCTCAAGGGCAAGCTTTTCAAGGTCCGCATAGGAGTAATCATTGCCGTGTCTGTTCCAATGGCGGCGTGATTCCTGAATAAGCCATAAGCCGATTATATTCTTGAGGAAGCCTGTTGAGTTATCATAGCCACCCTCGTTTGTTACATTCATTGCAATGGATTTATCTGTGATTATAGGCTCGCTCAGCTCTGTGCCGAAAAGGCTCCATGTACCGCAGGAGAGGAAAGCAAAATCCTTCTCCTGACTGGGCACAGCAGTAATGGCACTCTGAGTATCGTGACCGCATACGCTGATAACATCTACTGCATCTATGCCACACTCCTCGCAGATATCAGCCTTAACCTTGCCAAGCACTGTGCCTGTGGGCTTAATATCGCAAAGGAGAGAGGCGGGTATATCCAATCTCTCAAGTAAATCTGTTGCCCATTTTTTGGTGTTAATATCCACCATCTGTGATGTTGTGGCAATAGAGTATTCGGTTGTCATATTTCCAGTAAGGAAATAGCCAAAAAGGTCGGGCATAAAGAGGAGCTTATCTGCCCTTTCAAGCATATATGGTCTGTATTTTCTGAGGGAGGCAAGCTGATAAACGGTGTTAAGCTCCATAAACTGTATGCCTGTGCGCTTATAAAACTCTTCGTTTGGAATTGTTTTTGCGCACTCCTCAATAAGACCTGCTGTGCGGGTATCTCTGTAATGAACGGGGTTTTCAATAAGGTCGCCATATTTATCAATAAGACCAAAATCCACGCCCCATGTATCAATGCCGATAGATTCAATTTTTGCCTTCTGACCCGCTTTTATAATTCCCTGCTTTATTTCGTGGAATAAACGCAGAGCGTCCCAGTAAACTGTATTGCCTACCTTTACGGGGTCATTTGAGTAGCGGTGTACTTCCTCAAGGCTTATTTTTTCGCCATCAAAGGTGCCGATAATTGCACGGCCGCTTGAAGCACCGAAGTCAATAGCAAGAACCTGCTTTTTCACTGTATAACAACACCCTTTTTAAGTATTATATTTGCGTAAATTGCAGTTTCGCCTGTGGCTACTACACAGTAAGCTTTTTTAGCTCTTTCATAAAAGGCAAAGCGCTCTACAAGCTCTATGTTGTGGTCGCCCTCGTTTGCTTTGATTGTAGCCTTGTAATCCTCCCAGATAGGGGGCAGGTTATCCTTATCGCCGTTATCCATAAGGGCAACGGGGGATTCTACATAAGTATCAAGGGGCATAAGCTTGAGTATAGCATCAACTATCTCATTTACGCCGTGACCATCAAGGCGTACAAGCCTCTGAGCAACTGAAGCTGCAGGGAAGTTGCCGTCGCCTATAACAATCTCGTCACCATGACCCATTTCCATAAGTATTTTAAGAAGCTCAGGGGAAAGAATAGGGGAAATGTTCTTTAACATTTTATCAGTTCCTTTCGCTAATTCTGATTAGAAATCTGCCTGACCTGTTGTTCTTGGATAGGGGATAGCATCACGGATATTATCAATACCTGTAAGGTACATAACAAGTCTTTCAAAACCAAGACCAAAACCGCTGTGCTTAACGCCGCCGTATCTGCGAAGGTCAAGATACCAGTCGTAATCTTCCTTTACAAGGCCAAGCTCTTCAATTCTCTTCTCAAGAAGGTCGAGCCTTTCCTCTCTCTGGCTGCCGCCGATGATTTCGCCGATGCCCATTACAAGGCAGTCAGCAGCTGCAACTGTTTTGCCATCATCATTAAGGCGCATATAGAAAGCCTTGATTTCCTTGGGGTAGTCAGTAACAAATACAGGCTTTTTGAAAATCTTTTCAGTAAGATATCTTTCATGCTCTGTCTGAAGGTCGCAGCCCCACTCTACCTTAAACTCAAACTCGTCGTTATGCTCTTTAAGCATTTCAACAGCGTCTGTATATGTAACTCTGCCGAAGTCAGAGTTTGCAACTGCGGTAAGTCTTTCAATAAGGCCCTTATCAACAAATTTGTTAAGGAATTCAAGGTCCTGAGGGCAGTTTTCAAGTACATACTTAATTACGTAGCGAATCATACCTTCAGCATAGTTCATATCCTCTGCAAGGTCTGCAAAAGCAATTTCGGGCTCAACCATCCAGAACTCTGCTGCATGGCGGGCTGTGTAGGATTTCTCTGCACGGAAGGTAGGACCGAAGGTGTAAACCTTACCGAAGGCAAGTGCCATGGTTTCAGCCTGAAGCTGACCTGAAACGGTAAGATATGCAGGCTTCTTAAAGAAGTCCTCGTTGTAATCAACCTCGCCATCCTCTGTAAGTGCGGGCTCTTTTGCATCAAGAGTAGTTACTCTGAACATTTCACCTGCGCCCTCACAGTCTGAGCAGGAAATAAGGGGAGTATGGGCATAAACGAAGCCCTGGTCAATAAAGTATTTGTGAATAGCATAAGCAGCAGTTGAGCGAACTCTGAATACTGCATTGAAAAGATTTGTTCTTGGTCTTAAATGTGCGATTGTTCTTAAAAATTCACGGCTGTGACCCTTCTTCTGAAGAGGGTAATCGGGGGTTGAAACTGCCTCAACGCTGATTTCGTCAGCATTGATTTCAAAGGGCTGGTTTGCATTGGGGGTAAGAAGGAGTGTGCCTGTTACTTTAAGTGCAGCACCTACATTTACCTTTGCAATCTCCTTGTAGTTTGCAACCTTTTCAGCCTCAAAAACAACCTGAATGCCTTTGAAGCAGCTGCCGTCATTGATTTCAGCAAAGCCGATAGCCTTGCTGTCACGGATGGTTTTAACCCAGCCATATACGGTTATCTTTTTGTCGCCGTATTCAGCGGAGTTGTCGTAGATTTTTTTGATTTCTGTTCTTTCCATATTGATATCTCCTTGGAGTATAATTTGCTTAAACTGTTATATTATCCCTGTTAAGCTCTAAGATAATCTCACCTATATCATCTACCTCAGCAAGCTCATCTATGGTCTTAAAGGGTCCGTTTGCTTCTCTGTAATCTATAATTGCCTTAGCTCTCTTTTCGCCTATTTCTTTAAGGGTAGCAAGCTCTTCAGGGGAGGCTGTGTTTATATTTACAGCGCCTGCCTTTACACTTGTCAGCTCCTTTGTGATTTTAGCGCTCACAGGCTCAAGCCCTTTATATTTCGGGCTGTCAAACACCTTGAAGGCACAAAGCACTGCAAGTATCACAAGGGAAAGGGCAATCATAAGATATTCGGTTTTGCCCAATCTTTTCATATCAGAAGTTTGAGCCATTCCAGCCCCAATGGTTGGATTCTTCATATTTTACATAAATGTTGCTCATTTTAATGCCAAGCTCTTCATTGAGTATTTCGCATATTGCGGCTGTGAGCCTGTCATAGGCTGCGTCAGAGGCAGAGCCAAAAATGCTTACATCTGCAAAGGCATAGTCTTCGTCTGTGTTGCCCTTGAAGCTCATTCTGATGCCATCGTCAAATGCCAGCATAAGCCAGCTTTCAGATTTGCCGGGTATAAGGGCGATTGCCTGACCAAGCTTTTCCTTGAGGGCATCCTTCTTTGCGTCACTTATATTTACGCTTGTAGTAGTTTTTATAAAAGGCATAAAATCCTCCTTAGTTTACACGGATATAGCCGCCGGCATCAACTACAACGCCAAGCACAGTGCAGTCTGTATCAGTGTAGTTTACATATATCATTGCACCTGTATCGTATTCGGTGCAGAATACGCCATCCTGAACCTCATAGTGGTCAGTTATACGGGCATCCCTCAGGTCATTGAGCAGGCTGTTAAGCTTTGCATAGTTTTCACTTGCTTTGTTAATGCCTGAGCTGTAGTAGAATGGGTCATCTTCACCGTTGCCCTCAAGGGCGGTGTAGTTCCACTCATAAAGGGGGCATGCGCCGTATTCTATGTATTTAAGCAGTATATTGCTGTCGGTCTGTGTGTTGATTGCCTCACCTGTGTAGTCTGCAATGCCGTGAAGTACAAGCTGTGCAAAGGGAACGGGCATATAGGAGCCACTCTTTGATATGCTTGTGGAAAGGGGCAGGTTAATAACTGCGTCCGCATTTTTAAGCATATAGAAGTTGCCTCTGTTTACAATAACGGATTTGCTTGTGGAAAGGGGAGATACAGTGGAGGCAAGTATTTCGGAAGCCTCCTGCCTGAGTACACCATTCTCTGAAAAATCAGAGTGGAGTGACCTGCCTGCGTCATCAAGGCAGAAGCCTGCAAAGCTGTAATTTTTGGTATTGGAAAGTATAGAGGCAATTACGCTCTTGAGGCTGCGCAGGTTTCTGAGGAAACGCTGGCTGAGAGTAGTGCCAAGAGCGTCAGAAATATTATCCTGCGGCTGAGTTTTAATGGTGTTACCCATCATATCCTTACTGTTGTCATCACCAAAGCCCTTAGCAGATGAAACAAGCTCAACATTAACGTAAAGGTTCATTTTCTGGTTTGACATATACTCAGCAAGGGCGCTGAATTTCTTTTTGCCACCAAGTCGGTGCATAATTCTGAAATCTGATACATCAGCAGGGTCGCAGCCGCCGGTAAGGATAGAGCTGTAAATAACAGAAACATTATTTATGCCCTTGTTTTTCATGTGGGAAAGTAAATCCTGAGTCTGCTCAAAATCTGTAATAGTGGTAGTGTATCTGAATTTACCTATTGATTTTTTGGATGTGCCCTGAATTGACACAAAGAATGGGATATAATCTGCAGTATCTACGGTTTTCATAGATAAAACAGAGTCTCTTATAAGCTGCTCTCTTACGGCTGATGCCATACCTGCGTAGGAGGCGTTTTTGCCTGAGAGGAAGCGGTAGCAGATGCTTACCTTTTTAAGAGCGGATTTATTTGAAATGTACAAATCATCATTGATGTAGGTAACAGGGGTAATATTGAATGATGAATAGCAGCGGTTGTAGCCTGCAAGGTCGGTAGCCTTATCTGCCTTTATTGTAGCTGTTGCGTCACCGCCTTCAATAATAGCGGCTACTGCGCTGTCACCTCGTCTTATGCCAAATACGGGCAGAATTGCACTGCCTGAGCTTTCTGTATTTCGTGCAGGGTCACTGCCGTAAACATCAAATGAAAGGGATTCAAAGGATTCATCATAAACTGCAGTTTTAACTATTGCACCACAGCCATCGGGCACAAAGAGGAAATTATTTTTGCCCATATCGTTATATGAGCCGAAGTAGTTAAGCACTTCCATATCCTCAATAAAGGCGTTTTTGTTGCCTGTCAGATTTTTCCAGCTGCAGTCAATGGTCATATTACCGTCTTTAAGCTTTGCGGAAAGCACTACTCTGAAGCCTATATCGTCAGGTGAATAGGTTTTCTTTTCGGCAGTTTTCTGGTTTGCAAAAATATCAAAGATAAAATCTGCGCCGTCAGCATTTTCTTTTATGGATGCTTTATTGTAGGCAAGTGAATTATCCTGACTGTTAAGCAGGTAAACATCTGTGCCGCCTGCAATTCTTAAAGAAACGAGGCTTGAGTTACAGCTTTCGTTTACCTTTACAGTATCCTCAAGTATGGGCAGTGAGCTCCATAAAACGCCATCGGAGTTATTGTAAACTGCAAAGGAATTTGTGTTTTCGTCTACCTTGAGCTCAATAAAGCCTGATGATACAACGGATTTGCTGTATGATTCGTGTGAGGCGGCGTAGTGAAGGGCGCTTACATCCTCACCCATGGACGAAATAGTGTTTCTTGTCTGGGCAGTTGAGGTGGTTACACCTGCACCTGTAGACCTGCCGCAGGAGGACAGCACAAGGCACAGCACCATCATTATAACGAAGGTACTGTGAATTATTCTTTTTCCGGAATTATTTATTCTCATAATATTCGGGACCCTTTGCTACCTCAAAGCTGAATTTTACGCCGTCTTCGGTATTTTCTGCACCGAAGGGGCAGTTGTGATTATTCATAATGCTCTTAACAATGGAAAGACCAAGACCAAAACGGTTTTCGCTTCTGCCGTGAGCCTTGTCTGCCCTGTAAAAGCTATCCCATATCTCAGGCATATCTGCGCCGTCAATGGGTGTGCCTGTATTGAATACAGTAATTTTTATGGTTTCTCCCTTATCCTCTGAGGTGATTGTAATTTTCTTATCACCTGAGCAGTGGGAAATAGCATTTGTAATATAGTTTTTAAGTACAATCTCAATTTTATCACCCTGAGCAAAGCACTCAAGTGAAAGGGGCACCTGATTGTCAACAGTAATCCCATTCTGATTTATCTGCAGTGAAAGGTGAGAGAGCAGGTTAGCTACATTTTCACCTATATCATAGTAATCAGGGTTAAAGGGTGATGACTTGCTCTCAAGCCTTGAAAGCTCAAGAAGCTCAAGCACAAGCTCATTCATACGCTGACTTTCCTGATTTATAATGCCACAGTATTCTTTAATAACCTGCGGGTCATCACTTATGCCCTCATAAAGACCCTCCGCATAGCCTGAGATAATGGCAATGGGAGTTTTAAGCTCGTGAGAAACGTTGCTGATGAATGACTTACGTGCGTTATCAAGGGCAAGCCTTAATTCAATATCCTTCTCTAACTGTTCATTTTTATCCTTAAGGTCCACAAGTGTGGAGTCAAGGGTGTTTGAAAGGGTGTTAATGCTTTTGCCAAGCTCACCGATTTCATCCTCTCCATAATTATCGCACTTTTTAGAGAAATCAAGGGCTGCCATGTTTTTGGTAACCTTATTCATTTCCTCCACAGGTTTTGTAAACCTTGTGGCAATAGTGAGAAACAGCACGCCGATTATAACTACAAGCAGTATGTTGTAAACAGAGTAAACACCTGCTGCTATATCAACTACGCCCTCAACATCTGCAACAGGGGAGAAAATGTGAAGAATGTCACCTGTAGAAAGGTCGTATGTGTATATGAAATACTCTGCGTTTGTAGCAAGCTTTTTCTTTACCTCAAAGTTATCATAACCAAAGGTTTTTGCCCCTGTCATAGTAGCCTGCATTTCATCGTATGCAGCTTTGTTATTGCTTGCAGAGCCGAAATGGCTGCTGCTTAAGGGAGTGCCGTAGCCCTGTGTGGTATAGAGCAAAAAGCCTTCCTCATCAACAATTTCAAAATCTATATTATGATTCTCTGCAAGAGAGTAAAGGTCAATATAATATGTGCCTGAGTCGGGAATCAGGGTATCAATTGTATCTGCAACAGAGCATAGCTGATGGTAGGTTTTGCTTGTAAACACTCTGAAAAGCAGAGAGTTTGAAAACAGCGCTGTAATTGCAATAGATACAAGCAGAATGAATAAAACGGAAGCGAATATTTTAGCCCTGATTTTCCCCTGTAAAAACTTTAAGGGAGATTTCAAGTGTTGTTCACCTCAATTTTATATCCTGCACCGTAAACGGTTTTAAGATGGCTTTCACCCCATGAGCCAAGCTTTGTTCTGAGCCTTGCAACGTGGGAATCAACTGTGCGGGCATCGCCTTCAAAATCAATGCCCCATATATCGTCAAGCAGATTATCACGGGAGAAAATTCTGCCCGGATTTTTCATAAGCTTTACGATTATGTTATATTCTTTAATAGTCAGCTCAATTTCTCTGCCGTTGAGTGTAACAGAGTGAGCAGGTAAATTTATTGTTAAATCATCAATAGAGAGAATATCTGCAGAGTGTGTTTCGGGCCTTGCCTCTGAGCGTTTAAGAAGTGCCTGCACACGCTTAACAAGTATTGTAGGGCTGAAGGGCTTTGTAACAAAGTCGTCTGCGCCGGACTCAAATGATACGATCTCGTCAAACTCCTGTGTGCGGGCTGTAAGCACAATAATGGGCACGGAGCTGGTTTCACGGATTTTTTTACATACGCCCCAGCCGTCAACCTCAGGCATCATAATATCGCACACAACAAGGCTTATATCACTTTCAGCGGAGAATTTTTCGATAGCGTCCTTTCCGTCAACTGCCTCTATTGTTTCATAGCCGGAATTTTTAAGGAAGTCACATACAAGCCTTCTGATGAGGGCCTCATCATCTGCAACAAGTATTTTGCTCATATCTCCGCCACCTTTCAGATAAAAATAATTGGGCATATTAGTCCATAATCAAAGTTATTTTATCACTTATATTATTATAAATCAAGTTATAAATAAAATAAGGGCAGCCGAATTTAATAATCATACACATAAGATAAAACTGTTGTAACAAATGGTAAAAAATGATATTATGTTACCAGTAACAAGGCGGTGAAAACGGTGAAAAGAAAAATAATATGCGTATTGCTTGTGGCAGTTTTAATGTTATCCGCAGGCTGCGGCAAGGAGATAACCGAAGAAACAAAAACTTCGGCTGCTACTGAGACTACAACTGAGACAACTACAGAAACTACAACTGAGATAACTACCGAAGCTACAACCACTACAAAGGCAAAAACTGATGCTATATCTGCAGTAAACATTTACCCATCAAAAGCGGTAAAATATATAAACAACAGCTTTTCTTATGCTTCCTATACAGGCGATTATGGTCTTGATACCTTTCTGAGAGAGGGCGGAGCAAAAAACAATGATGACCTGCTTGTTTTCTTTACACAGTGTATCGCATTAGGTAAAGTCAAGCTGGATTTCACCCTGCCCGGTATAGGCTGCAGCACCATTGCAGTGCCATCAGCAGACGGCGGATATTATTTCGGCAGAAATTTTGACTGGAATTACTGCGATACTATGATAATGGTTACAAAGCCATCAAAGGGATATAAATCAATTTCTACAGTAAACACATCATTCTTAAAGGTTGACGGCATAGAGCTTACAGAGGATATGATAAGATTCTGCGCTATATATTCACCCCTTGATGGTATGAATGAAAAGGGGCTTTGCATAAGCGTAAATATGGTAAATGACGGCAATGCAACCATTGAGCAGAATACAAACAAAACCGACCTTACAACCTCAACTGCAGTAAGGCTTTTACTTGACAGAGCAGCAACAGTAGATGAAGCGGTAAACCTGCTGAAAGGCTATGATATGCACGCCTCCTACGGTTATATGATTCACTTTGCAATAAGCGATAAAAGCGGAAAATCCGTAGCGGTTGAGTACATAAACAATAAGCTCTATGTAACAGAAACAAAGGTGCTTACCAATTTTTATGTGACCGAAGGAAGTAAATACGGCATAGGCTCAAAGGAATCCGTAACAAGATATGATATGCTTAATGCCCTTATTGAAGAAACACCTGCAATGAGTAAGGAGCAGGTAAGGGATGCCCTTAGCACAGTAAGCAAAAACAGCAACGAATTTAAAACAACGGTGTGGTCAGTAATTTATGACCAGAAAAATATGACCGCCACATACTTCTGGAATGGCAATTTCAAAAAAGCTTATGTGGTGACGCTTTAAGGAGAAATTATGAGTATTAAGGTTGAAGTAAAATA
>JAKSQR010000036.1 GCA_024404065.1 Clostridia bacterium
ATAGATTTATATGAGGAGGTGAATACATGAGCAACGAAAATCAAAATGTAAATCAAAATAGAATAGCAGATATCTGGCACAGAATTGTTTTGCCGGAGTTGAAGCAGACATATACAGGAGTGCTTCGTGTTTTGCTCGATAAAAAAATTAAGATTTTAGATAAAGGCTTGTTTGATGTTTGGTATTTCTTCCCTGTTCTTGCTCTTTTAGTATTCGGCCTCGCTGTTTATCACTCAGCAAGTTATGATATCGGAGAGCAGCTTTGCATAGCGATAGTTGGCTTTGTGGGAATGTTCTTTTTGTCACAGCTTAATGTGAAGGTATTCAGGCAGCTTGCTACACTATCAATGGCAGCCGCATTCGTGCTTCTTGTAATTGTTCTTTTTAAGTCGGGCTACAATGGTACTCACAGATGGATAGACGTTGGCTTATTCAGTTTTCAGCCATCTGAGATTGCAAAAGTAACCTACATTCTTTGGCTTTCATACCTTATGGATAAATATAAGGATAAAAGAAGAAAACCATCTTCATTTTTTGTATTCTTCGGTATAGTACTTTTACTTGTTTTATTTATGCTTCTGGAGAGTCACCTTTCAGGTGCTATTCTGTTTTTCTTCATAGGTTATGCCCTTATGTGGTATAATAATATGGATAAAAAGTGGTTTATAGCATTTACTGCTGCTATTGCTTTAGGGGCTGCGGCGCTTGTATCCAATCCTATGGCATTTACAAAGGTTCCTGGTATCAAGGATTATCAGATGGCACGTATCGTTACATGGAAAAAGGTATTTCTTAATCAGGAGCTTACCTACGACGAAAAAATAAACGATGCAAGGCAGGTTTTACAGTCACTTTACGGTATCGGCTCAGGCGGCGTTGGTGGCGTAGGCTATGGCCAATCTGCTCAGAAAATAAGCAACCTTCAGGAGCAGGGCAACGACTTTATATTTGCTGTTTTAGGCGAAGAGCTTGGTCTTATAGGTGGTCTGATAATGCTTTTCCTTTTTGGATGGCTTGTAGTAAGAGGTATTCAGATTGCATACCACGCAAATTCAAGGTTTGCAGCTCTTGTAGCCCTTGGCATAAGTACTCAGATGGCACTTCAGGTGCTTATAAATGTAAGTGTAGCTACATCACTTCTGCCTAATACAGGCATCAGCCTTCCGTTCTTCAGCGGTGGTGGTACATCTATTGGTATTACTCTTTTAAGTATGGGCGTAATGCTGGCAATATCCAAGGATTTAAGAAGAGATAACGAAAAACAAAAAGAAAATATAAAGGAAAAAGAAGAAAATGCTGAATAATAAGAAAATTTTAATTGCTGCAGGTGGCACAGGCGGTCACATCAATCCTGCTCTTGGTACAGCAGGTTATATCAAAGAGAAAAATCCTGATGCTCAGATTGTGTTTGTAGGCACAGCTGAAAAGATGGAATCCAAGCTTGTTCCTCAGGCAGGCTATGAGCTGAGAACAATTAAAATTCAGGGCTTTTATCGTCATTTCACATGGAGTGATATTAAGCATAACATCAAAACATTATGGCTTCTTTTAAGGTCTTCCTCAGCAGTTAAGAAAATTCTTAAAGACTATAAGCCTGATCTGGTAATTGGTTTTGGTGGCTATGTAAGTGGCCCCGTACTCAGAATGGCTGCAAAAATGGGTATACCCACAGCAATTCACGAGCAGAATGCTTTCCCCGGTGTTACAAATAAGGCTCTTGCAAAGCAGGTAGACAGAGTTATGCTTACAAGCGAAAAAGCAGAGCAGTATATGGAGCCTAAAAATCCCTGCGTAGTTACAGGTCTTCCTGTAAGAGGTGATTTACTTAAGGCAGACCCCACAATTGCTCAGCAGGAATATAATCCTGAAAATAAGCCTCTTATTCTTTCAATGGGTGGCTCTCTTGGTGCAAAGCCTGTTAATGATGCAATGCTTGGCCTTATCCTTAATAAATATAAAGATAATGACTGTGTATTCCTTCATGCTACTGGTAAAAACGGCACAGATTTCTCACAGAGGCTGGCTGAAAATGGCTTCGTAGCAGAAGAAAATAAGCACGTAAATATATGTGAATATCTTGATATTCCAAAGTGCCTTCCCGCTGCAGATATAGTAATCTGCCGCTCAGGTGCAAGCACACTCAGTGAGCTTCAGGCAATGGGCAAGGCTTCAATCCTTATTCCTTCACCTTATGTTGCAGAAAATCATCAGTATCATAATGCTATGGCACTTGTAAATAATAACGCAGCACTTATACTTGAAGAAAAAGACCTTACCCCCGAAAAGCTTACAGAGATGGTAAATGACCTTCTTGCAAATAAAGAAAAAATAGCTGCTATGAGCAAAAATGCCAAAGAAATGGCAGTGCTTGACGCAACTGAAAGAATTTATAATACCCTTTGCGAAATCGTTAAATAATTGAGGGAAATGAATGGCTAAGCTGGAATTCACCAACAAGGCACCTGACGAAGAAGAGCAGGTAACCGAAAAGAAAAAAGTGAATAAAAGAAAATTACTTGTTAAGGCTGGAGCTGGAGTATTGATAGCTGCGGTTGTGTTACTTGTTGTATTTTTTACTTTTTTCAGGGTGAAAACTATTAAAGTAAAAGGCGGAAGCCGTTATGAAGACCATAAGATAATTGCTGAATCCAAAATTCGTCTTGGCAAGAATATATGCTTCCTGAAGTTAGATGGAGCCGCTGAAAATATAGAAAGCAATCTTCCATACTGCACAGATGTAACATTTAAGAAAAAATTTCCATCAACAATAGAAATTCATGTTTCTGATGCAGAAGCTAAATATTCAGTAATCCTTGATAAAAATCTTTTTGGCGTTACTGATGGCAATATGAAGCTGCTTGAAATCACGTCAGAGTACTATACTGATACAATTCTTGTAATAGGTCACAGTATAGGCACAGCCTTTAACCCTGGTCAGACTCTTCAGTTCAGCGAGGATGCAGGGGAGGATAAGATAAGAATCGGTCTCTCAGATGTATCACAGGCGGTTAAAGAAACTGAAGCAACCGGTATAGAGGCAATAAACATAGAGGACCCCGATAATATCTACCTGATTTATGAGGACAGAATTATCATAAAAGTTGGCTCTACAAATGATATACTTAAAAAGATAACCCTTGCTCAGAAGGCTCTTGATGAAGAAAACAAGCTTTCCTCATCTCAGTATGGTGAGCTTGATGTAAAAGAGATTAAAAAGGCAATTTTCTGCCCCAAGGACCATAAGGATATGGCAGAGCTTATAGATTATGATGAGTCCCTGAAGCCTGCAGAAGAGCAGGTAACCATAGAAGGGGAAGAAACATCTGAGGGTGAGGACGTTGAAAGTAATGAAAACTCAGATGAAAATGATTACGACGAAGACGACGAATAATCCGATAAGCTTAAGAATTACAATATATAGAAATTAAATAATAAAATAGTACTTGTAAAATCAAAATATATATGTTATATTTATCAAGTATATAATTGGTTAATAGTATATTTACAAATATTGGAGGATATATCATGGCATTTGAAATTGATAATGATTTTGAAAGCGCTGTTCAGATTAAGGTTATCGGTGTAGGCGGTGGCGGCGGAAACGCTGTTAACAGAATGATCGATGAAGGCATTCAGGGCGCAGAGTTTATAGCAGTTAATACTGACAAGCAGGTTCTTGTTCAGTCTAAGGCAACACATAAGATTCAGATTGGTGAAAAATCAACTCGTGGCCAGGGCGCAGGCGGTAAGCCTGAGGTTGGTGCAAGAGCAGCAGAAGAGAGTGCAGAAGCTATCTCCAACGCTATCAATGGTACAGATATGGTATTTGTTACAACCGGTATGGGCGGCGGCACAGGTACAGGTGCAGCTCCCGTTATTGCTGGTATTGCCAAGGAGCTTGGCTGCCTTACAATCGGTGTAGTTACAAAGCCTTTCGCATTTGAAGGCAACAGAAAGATGAAAGAGGCAATGGCAGGTATCGAAAAGCTTGCAAAGAACGTTGACTCTCTTGTAGTTATTCCCAACCAGAAGCTTCTCTCAGGCAACAGCAAGGTATCTCAGCTTAAGGATGCTTTTGCAAAGGCTGATGACGTTCTTCTTCAGGGCGTTAAGAGCATTTCAGAGCTCATTACTGTTCCCGGTTTCATCAACCTTGACTTTGCTGACGTTACAAGCGTTATGAAGGATGCAGGCTATGCTCACATGGGCGTTGGTCGTGCAAAGGGTAACGATAAGGCTGAAATCGCAGCACAGGAAGCTATTTCCAGTCCTCTCCTTGAAACATCTATCGCAGGTGCAAAGGGTGTTATTATCTCCTTCACAGCATCTGAGGATATCGATATTGAAGAAATTGAAAGAGCAGCAGAGCTTATCACAGCTTCAGCTCACGAAGATGCAAATATCACATGGGGTATTGCATTTGACCCATCACTTGATGATGAGCTTGTTATCACAGTTATCGCAACAGGCTTTGATTCAGTTGAATCCACTTCAACAGTAAAGGCAGCTCCTGCAAACCCTTTCTACGCAGCATCTAAGGCAACTGCTCCTGCAGCACCTGTTGCTCCCGCAGCTACTACAGATGCTCCCAGCATTCCTAAGTTTGAGGATATCTCATCAAACGCAAAGCCTGCAGAGCCCTCAATTCCTAAGGCAGAGGAGCCCAAAAAGGCAGAAGGTTCATTCGGTGATGACGATTTTTACCTTATGGTAAGCGATATTCTTGATAAGAAATAATAAGATTTATGAGGCATCGGTTTATCCGATGCTTCTTTTTTTATTTAATCTATTGACAAATAAGTATTTTTACTATATAATCTATAAACGCCGTGAGATTTGCGGCTATGATTATGGTGGTTATAGCTCAGCTGGTTAGAGTGCCAGGTTGTGGCCCTGGAGGTCGAGGGTTCGAATCCCTCTAATCACCCCATTAAAATCAGTTGCGCAAAGCTACAACGCTTTGCGCATTTTTCATAACAGTATATTGGGGCGTCGCCAAGGGGTAAGGCACGGGACTTTGACTCCCGGATCCGCTGGTTCAAATCCAGCCGTCCCAGCCATGAATCACCAGCTCATCTGAGTTGGTGATTTGTATTTATATCTTGACACATATTGTGATGTAATATATAATATTAAACAGGGAATGAATGTCTCCCTGAGGTTTCAATAGATAAACTCAAACTGCTTTATGCTGATGACTTCTGTGATTACTACGCAGAAATTGTCGGCATTTTTATTTTTCAGGAGGATTTATGCTTACATCACTTGCAATTTTATTTCTCTGTGGCTTTTCGGTTGCAGAAATATTTCGCAGATTAAAACTGCCGAGAGTTGTCGGAATGTTGCTATCAGGCATTATTCTTGGCCCATTTGTCCTTGATTTACTTGACCCTACCTTGCTTGGCATATCTGCAGAGCTTCGCAAAATAGCGCTTATAATTATACTTATCAAAGCTGGATTATCATTAGATATTAAAGACCTTAAAAAGGTAGGCAGACCGGCTGTTTTGTTATCCTTTTTACCTGCTGTTTTTGAAATAATAGCTTGCGTGATTTTCGCTCCCATATTTCTTGAAGTATCAAGGACAGAGGCTGCACTTATAGGTGCTGTGCTTGGTGCAGTATCTCCTGCAGTAGTTGTGCCAAAAATGGTACAGCTTATGGATAATAAAATAGGAACAGATAAGGCTATACCACAGTTAATTTTGGCAGGCGCATCTCTTGATGACGTATTTGTAATTGTGCTGTTTACAGCATTTCTTGGCATGGTACAGGGTAATGGCATAAGCGCAATTCAGTTTGCTGATATTCCTGTTTCTATAATTCTTGGTACACTTGCAGGTGTATTATGTGGATTTTTAATATACTTTATTTACAGACTTTCTGATAAGCTTGGTAACGGTATCAGAAATACTGTGCTTGTTATTGTAATTTTATCTTTTGGCTTTCTTCTTAATACTCTGGAGGCTGCTACCGAAAAATATGTTGCAATATCCGGTATGCTTGCGGTTATAAGCATGGCTTTAATCATCAAGATAAAAATTGATGATATCAGGGTTAAAAAACTTGCTGAAAGCTACGGAAATATATGGATAGCAGCAGAGGTTATTCTCTTTGTGCTTATCGGTGCAGCAGTTAATATCAAATACACCTTCGGGGCAGGGGGTAAGGCTCTTGTACTCATACTTACAGTACTTATATTCAGGTCTGCAGGCGTTGTTATTTCCTTAATTGGTACTGAGCTGAATTTTAAGGAAAGACTGTTTTGCGTAATTGCTTATCTTCCCAAAGCGACTGTACAGGCTGCCATAGGAGGTGTGCCTTTGGCACTTGGTCTTGATTGTGGTGAAATTGTGCTTTCAGTTGCTGTGCTGTCCATTTTAATTACTGCTCCCCTTGGTGCAATCGGTATGGATTTAACTGACAAAAAATTATTAAATAAATGCTGAAAATTCTTATATAAATCAAGGCTTCTTATTGACATTATATGAAGCGATAGGATATAATGATAGTACAATAAACAGTACAAGGAGATGCAGTTTATGCCCAAGTCACCTAATCAGAAATTAAAGCTTTTATACATCAAAGATTATCTTTTGAAATATACTGACGAAAATCATCATGTTTCATCAAAGGATATAACTGCATATCTTAGCAAGCACGATATTGAGGTAGAGCGTAAAACAATTTACTCAGATATTGAAAGCTTAAGAAATTATGGCTTTGATATTAATAATGACGGTAAAGGCTATTATATCGGTGAGCGTGATTTTGAACCCTCAGAAATCAAGCTCCTTGTTGATATTGTTCAGTCTTCAAAATTTATAACTGAAAGAAAAACAAATGTTTTGATTAAAAAGCTTGAGGAGCTTACAAATAAATATGAGGCTGATTCTCTTCAGCGCAGAGTTTATGTTCACAACAGAATTAAATCTATGAATGAGTCTGTTTATATCAATGTTGACGCTATTTCTAACGCAATCAATGAGGATAAAAAGATTCAGTTCAAGTACTTCTTCACAAAGATTGATAAAAAGCCTGAGTTCAAAAACGATGGTTGCCTTTATGAAATCAGCCCCTATGCACTTATATGGGATGATGAAAACTACTACATGCTTGGCTTTGATTCAAATAAAGGCATTATGAAGCACTACCGTGTGGACAGAATGAAAAATATCCGTGTTACTGATATAACCCGTGACGGTAAGGAAGAATTTAAGAAAACTGACTTATCTACTTATAATACAAAGGTTTTCAGTATGTTTGGCGGCAAGCCCGAAAAGGTTACAATGCGTTTTACAGCAGACCTTGTGGATGCTGTTATTGACCGCTTCGGTAAGGATGTAATGATTATTGATGAGTTTGATGGTCATTTTACTATTACCGTTGATGTAGTTGTAAGTAATCCATTCTTCGGCTGGGTATTCGGCTTTAAAAATAAGTGCGAAATCGTAGAGCCGGAAAGCATACGCAACCAGCTTATTGATATGGCTCAGAGCCTTGTTGAAAATTATTCAGAAAAATAATATCAGATTTTCACAAAGGGAGTTTTATTGGACATCATTCAATCTATAATGTAACTGTAAACAAAAACAAACTGTTGCTCACAGATTGAAAGGATGGTCTATTATGAAAATTTGGTGTTTAAGATGCGGTCAGATAATTGCTAAAACTGATTACAGCGAAACAAAAAATGTTATATGCCCCTGCTGCGGAGAAAAGATGGCATACTCCGTAAAGAATGGCACAGGCTACATAGCATGCCTTGCAGAGAATAATGCAGGCAATAAGCTGTTTAATAACAGCCTCTACATTATTGCAGGCGCTCAGTCAGCTTAATTATCTTAATATGCTCTTTATCCTCTTCACATTTTGTTGTGAAGGGGATTTTTGCTTTATGAATCCAAAAACATATCTTGTAGCAATAGAAAATATATAACCAACATATAGTCTTAAACTTATATATAATCTTGACAAATATATATTTTATATATATAATAACAGTAATTGTTGCTCATTAAACAGATGTTAGGAGTGAAATATAGTGAACGAAGATATGATTCGTTATGTTCAGAGCGCTTGTGAAGGCAACACAGATGCTATGGCAAGGCTCTATTCAGGTACTCTTAAAGTATCTTATTTCCTTGCACTCAAGCTTACCGGCGACAGTGAAGCTGCTGTTGAGGTTACCAAAAAAGCTTATGCAAGATCTTTCTGTACAATTACAAAATTAAAAAAGCCAGACGCATTTGAAATGTGGATGAAGCACAACGTAACTTCTGTTTACAGAGAAACTCAGAAGTTTGAGCTTGATGGCATTGAGGAGTCAGCCCCCGAAGAGGCTATGGAGTTCCTTTCAGCTGATGTTTACACAAACAGTGATAAGGCTCTTGCTGCAGTATATGCAGTAGATAATCTCAGCCCCGCTCTGCGTGCAGCTATCGTGCTTCACTACTTCAGTGGTATCCCTACAAATTCACTTGCAAAGCTTCTTAATACATCAGAGGGTATTATCAACACTCTTCTTGCTGAAGCAAAGCAGACTGTTGCTGCCGCCTGCGAAAGCGGTGAACCTGCAGATATTTCTGATGGCTCACTTCCTGTTCTTACAAGGCTTCTTCAGGCTCAGATGGAAACAGTTTCTATCCCTGGCAGTGAGGTTAAGGATGTATTCAGCTATGCAGTTGATATCTACAACTCATTTAAGCAGGTAGAGGTTACAAGAAATACTACTGCTGAGGCTCCCGCAGCTGCAGAGTCAAACAGTGATGTATCATCCGCCTATGAGCCTTCTATCCCTCAGAAGAGCACTACCACAGAGGCTCCTGCTGATAACGGTATAGATTACGGTGTATTTACCGACGAAGCTCCTGCTTACCCTGTAAAGAGTGCAGATAAAAAGCTCCTCTTTGGTAAAATAGATATTGAAAAGCTTAAGAAGATGAGAATCGGCAGATTCAGCCTTATGCAGGTTGGTATTGCTGCTATTGCATTACTTCTTGTGCTTATCATCATAATTGCCGCTGCTTCAGGCAAGGGCAAAAATAAAGATAACAAGAAGGATAAAAATCCCGATGCTTCAGTATCACAGACTGCTGATACTGGCGACAGCTACGCAGAGGGTGACTACTCATTTATTGATACAGGTCTTGAGGAATGTATTGAAATTAAGTACCTTGATGAAAAGTGCTGTGCATTCAAGTCCTCAAAGACAGGTAAGTGGGGCCTTCTCAGTTATGAGGGCAAGGTATTACTTCAGCCTAACTTTGATAACTTCCTTCGTTGTGGTTTAGGCAGAGCTTATGATGGCTCCGAAAATTACCACACACTTGTTACTATTGAGAATGAGCAGTACTACGTAACTGTAAACCTTGATAACGTAAATGGTGACAGCGTTGTTATTTCTCAGGAAGCTCACAGCAAGCATCAGATAAATCAGCAGGATCTTGATAAGGATGCAAAGTATGATGAGCGTGACCGCTTCTTTGAAGGTTATGCAGCCGCAAGAAAGAACGACAAATGGGGCTACGTAAGCGAAGAGAACGATAAGAAGGTTATCAACTACCAGTATGAGGCAGTTAATGTAGTTGATAAGAGCGAATATGCTTACACAGACTACTGCCGTCCCGTTACTGATGGCCTTGTTGCTGTTAAGAAGGATGGCAAGATGGGTATCATCAATATGAAGAACAAGACTATTGTTCCCTTTGAGTTTGATGAAATCCTTGTAGGCCGTAATGGTATATTCATCGCAAAGAAAGATGGCAAGTGGGGTGCAATCGTTGTAGGCGATGCACAGAAGACCTTCCAGGGCATCAATCTTGTAATAGAAACAAATATTGAGGATCCCGATGTTGAAGCATTTGAATCCGAAAAGAGATTCCGTTGCGTTGCTCCTAAGGGTGCTAATGTAAGAGCGGATGCAGGTACCGATAACGAAAAGGTTAGCGAGCTTCAGGATGAAGATGAAGTAATCGCAGTAGGTACCAAGGAAGCTGAAGATGGCGTAATCTGGCTCAAGGTTAAGCTTGATAACGGCTCTTATGGTTTCGTAATTAAAGATTTCCTCAGAGAAATCTACTAATATTTATGCGTTGAAGAAGAAAAATTCTGCTTCTTGCTACCAGAGAGATTACCACATTGCTGAGAGGTAATTTAGCATAACAAAGCAGGAGGGCCACTTCCGAGCACTGCCCCGATGAGGGACGGCGTAAATCTGCGTTAGAGATAATTGAGAGGTGCAGCTGCACAATTTGGGTGGTACCGCGGTCCATGATCGTCCCAACCGAATTGTATAACTGCACCTTTTTTGAATTATTTTGGTTAAAATTTTATTTAATATACATTCATTTTGGAGGTAATTTTTATGGAATGGATGGGTCTTAATGACATCAGAAAAAAGTACCTTGAGTACTTTGAATCACAGGGACATCTTATGATGCCCAGCTTTTCACTTGTGCCTCAGGGCGATAAGAGCCTTCTTCTTATCAATGCAGGTATGGCACCTCTTAAAAAGTATTTTACAGGCGAGCTTACTCCTCCCCGTACAAGAGTAACTACCTGCCAGAAGTGTATCCGTACACCTGATATTGAGCGTGTTGGTATTACAGCACGTCACGGCACTTATTTTGAAATGCTTGGTAACTTCTCTTTTGGTGATTACTTTAAGCGTGAGGCTATTCACTGGGCATGGGAGTTTTGCACAGATGTAATGAAGATGCCTAAGGATAAGCTCTATGTAACAGTTTATCAGGATGCTGAAGGCGTTCTTACAGATGACGAAGCTTATAATATCTGGACTCAGGAAGTCGGCGTTGACCCCAGCCATGTTTCAAGGCTTGGTAAAGAGGATAATTTCTGGGAGCATGGTGCAGGCCCCTGCGGTCCCTGCTCAGAGATTTACTTTGACAGAGGTCCCGAGCACGGTTGTGGCTCACCTGATTGTAAGGTAGGCTGTGAATGTGACCGCTACACAGAATTCTGGAACCTTGTTTTCACTCAGTTTGAAAATGATGGCAACAACAATTATACAAGGCTTAAAAACTGCAATATTGATACAGGTATGGGCCTTG
>JAKSQR010000037.1 GCA_024404065.1 Clostridia bacterium
TAAGAATCAAGTCTGAAGGCTATGGTATGGATGTTACTGAGCTTTGCGACCTTTCCATACACGATAACGAAACAAGCCACTCAGCTTCACTTGTAAGAGGCGTTTGTGCAGGCTTTGTTAAATGGGGCTACAAGGTAGGCGGCTTTGATGCTGCTACCGCAAATGATGTTATATCCGGCTCAGGTCTTTCCTCATCAGCAGCATTTGAGGTGCTTGTAGGCACTATGCTTAACTATCTTTATAATGACGGTAAGGTAAGCCCTGTTGAGATTGCTCAGATTGCACAGTATGCAGAGAATGTATATTTTGGCAAGCCCTGCGGACTTATGGACCAGATGGCATGCTCAGTAGGTGGCTTTGTTCAGATAGATTTCAACGACCCCTCAAAGCCCATCATAAATAAGCTTAACTTTGATTTTGCTTCCTGCGGACACTCACTTTGCATTATAGATTCAGGCGCTGACCACGCAGACCTTACTGACGATTACGCTGCAGTAAGAGGCGAAATGGAGGGCGTTGCCGCAGTATTTGGCAAAAAGGTACTTCGTGATGTTGACAGAAACGAGTTTGAGGCTAACATTGCAAAGGTACGCAAAGAGGTTAACGACAGAGCTGTGCTCAGAGCTAAGCACTTCTTTAATGAAAATGACAGAGTTGACCAGCAGGCAGCCGCACTTGATGCAAATGATTTTGAGGCATTCAAGGCTCTTATTATTGAGAGTGGTAACTCATCCTATATGTATAACCAGAATGTTTACACCTGCAAATATCCTGTAAACCAGGCAGTTTCTGTTGCACTTGCAATGTGCCACGATATTCTTAAGGGCAAGGGCGCATGGAGAGTACACGGCGGCGGCTTTGCAGGCACAATTCAGGCATTTGTTCCTAACGATATCCTTCCTGAATTCAAGGAGAAAATCTGTGCAGTTTATGGCGAAAAGGCCTGCTATGTTCTTAATATCCGTCCCGTTGGCGGCACTATGGTTATAGGTGAATAATTATGGAATACTCTGAAGTTTTAACACTTCTTCAAAAGCTTTGTGCGGCAAAGGGTACCTCTGGCAAGGAGGACTCTGCAGCTGACTTAAGCGCTGAATTACTCTCACAGTATATGAGCGTAAAAAGAGATAATCTTGGTAATGTAATCGGCAAAAAGGGCGAAGGCAAGGGCATACTGCTTGACGCCCATATTGACCAGATAGGTCTTATAGTAACAGGCTTTACAGATGATGGTTTTGTAAAGGTTGCAAGAGTAGGCGGTGCTGATATAAGAGTGCTTACCGCTCAGCAGGTTACTATACACGGCAAAAAGGATATATACGGTGTTATTACCTCTGTACCCCCTCACCTTGCTTCTGATAAAGACGAAAACAAGGCAACAAGCTTTGACGATATGACAATTGATATAGGTATGAGCAAGGCTGAGGCAAGCGAAGTTATTTCACTTGGTGACAGAATTACATTTAATGGCCCGTTTGATAAGCTTTTAGGCAATCGTATCGCCTCCCCCTCTGTTGATGACAGAGCAGGCGTAGTGGCAATTCTCAGATGTCTTCAGCTCCTTGAGGGCAAGGACACCTGCCCCATTGAAGTAATGTTTTCCGCTCAGGAGGAAACCGGCGGCAGCGGTGCCTGTGCAGGTGCTTTCAATGCAGAGAGTGACGAAGCAATAGCTGTTGACGTAAGCTTTGCAAGTGCCCCCGAAGTAAGCAGTGAGAAATATGCTTCCCTTGGTGACGGCGCCCTTGTAGGCTATGCTCCCGCATTGGATTATGCCATGAGTCAGAAGCTTATGGAAATTGCAAAGGCTAAGGATATAAAGGCTGTGCCCGAGGTTATGGGCGGCAGGACCGGTACAAACGGCGATGATATTCAGGTGGCAAGAGGCGGCGTTAAAACCGCACTTATCTCTATTGCTATACGCAATATGCACACAGCAGTTGAGGTATGCGACCTTGCAGATATTGAGGCAACTGCCCGCCTTATGGCTGAGTATATAATTGAAAGGAGCGGTAAGAATGCGTAAAATTCTTGAGGAAATCTGCTCCCTTCCCGGTATTTCAGGCCGTGAGGATATAGTAAGAGATTATATTATTTCAAAAATTGAAGGCTACTGCGATTATCAGATTGATAACCTTGGCAGCATTATCGCCTTCAAAAAAGGTAAAAAACCCGCTAAAAACAAAGTAATGATTGATGCCCACATGGATGAGGTTGGCATGATTGTAACCGGTGTGGACAGCAACGGATTTATAAAATTTGCCTTTGTGGGCGGTGTGGATACAAAGGTTATAATAGGCAGAAACGTGCGCATTGGTAAGGATAATATCCCCGGTGTGCTTGGCATTAAGCCTATTCACCTTGTTGATAAGGCAGATGAGAGCAAGATTCCCTCATCTGACAGCCTTTACATTGATATAGGCGCAAAGGATAAGGAAGAAGCCCTTAAATATGTTTCACTTGGTGAAGAGATTCATTTTGAAAGTGAATTTGTTGAGTTTGGCAACGGATTTATTAAATCAAAGGCTATTGACGACCGTGCAGGCTGTGCAATGATGATTGATTTAATCCGTTCAGACCTTGAGTATGACTGCTATTTCAGCTTCAGCGTGCAGGAGGAAATCGGTTTAAGAGGCGCAAATGCTACAGCTTACACCATAGCCCCCGACTATGCAATCGTAGTGGAAACTACTACTGCGGCTGATATAAATGACGCTAAGGGTGAAGAAAGAGTTTGTGTTTGTGGCGAAGGCGGAGCAATTTCCTTTATGGACAGAGCCACAGTTTACAATATTGACCTTTTCAATAAGGCACTTCAGGTTGCTAAAGAGAAAAATATTAAAGCACAGCCTAAAACAAGAGTTGCAGGCGGTAACAACGCAGGTGCAATTCATAAATCAAGAGGCGGCGTAAAGGTGCTTACAGTATCTGTGCCTACAAGATACCTTCACTCCCCCTGCTGCGTTTGTAAATATGAAGATATTGAAAGCAGCAGAGATATAGTAAAGGCTATGGCAGAGGAGCTGGCATCATGCTGAAAAAAGTAGAGAATATTGCTGAGCTGGATTTTTTGCCTGCTGACCCCTTCTGTGCAAGAATAACTGCCCTTGCAAACACCTACGGCTTTAATTACGATTTTGCGAAATTTTACGTGCAGGATGGCAATGCAGCTATGAGCAGCCTTGATGGTAACATTAACCTGTACGCAGACGAAAACGCTGATTTTGAGGAGATTAAAGCCTTCCTTGACTTTGCAGGCTTTGCCACTGTGCAGAGCAGTGAGGAAAATCTTAAAAAATTAGGCTATGAGCCTGCAGATTCATCCTATATATGCCTCTATGATGGGGCAGAAGTTGTAAAGCCCGATAACTTTACAGATAGTTATGATTACAAAGAAATATATAAATTGCTGGCTGACGCAGGATTTCCTATGGGAGATTACAACAGCTTCCTCAGTGACATCGCAGCCCGTGTAAATAAAGGGAATGCAGCATTTGGAGGCATTGCAACCGACAAGCTTGAAAGCTGTGCATTCAGGCTTTTTGAGGGTAATAAGAGCGTACTGCTTGGTGCAATAGTAACTAACCCACTTTGTAAAGGTAAAGGCCTTGCCAGAGCATTAGTACCATATATGGCTCAGACAGATAAAAAAGCCTACGTATTTTGCCGTAATGACAGCCTTCTTGGCTTCTATGAGAAGCTTGGTTTCTCTCTTTACGGGCGATGGGCTATAATAAATAACGAACCAATTCAATATTTTAAGTAAATAATAATCGAGGCGATATTTGTGCAGTATTTAATTTCTGTATTGATTTTGTTCACCTGTATTTTTGCTGCAACCTGCGTTGCCTTCAGAAGCAAAAATAAATCCCTTGAGGGTATGATTTGCAAATTTATGGCAAGCTTCGGCTTTATATCCATTGCCATAATAGGACATTATCAGAATCCTGCTAACAGATTATACTTTGTGCTTATTCTGTTTGCCCTCATGTTTGGCTTTTGCGGAGATGTATTTCTTGGCATTAAAGAAATTGCTCCCACATTCAAGAAAAAGCTGATACCCGTAGGTGCAGTTTATTTCCTGATAGGTCATGTATTTTATATGTTTGCTTTTTCATCAGTTAAAGGCTTTGAGCCACTTACAATTATAGCAATGCCCGTAGGCTTTGCGCTTAGCCTTATAATGATGAAGCTGCTTAAAATGCCACTTAAAGGACCTATCGCTATTGTTTTAAGTATCTATTATGGTATGCTTATATGGAAGGTTGTATTTACAGCATGGCTTGTACACGCAGAGATGAATGCAGCAAATATACTTTGCCTTGTAGCATCTGCCTTGTTCTTTATAAGTGATACCTGCCTTGCTTTCCTTTACTTTACACCTGTTAAGAAAAAGAATCCCCTTGTTATTGCAGAGCTTTCCACATACTACCCTGCTCAGATTCTTTTCTCACTTAGTGTACTTATAAGATAATAATTTAAGCCTGAGATATACTCTCAGGCTTCTTTTTTACGCTTAATTATGGCGTGATTTATGATTTACTCATGAATACTGTAAAAAATACCCTCCTTACAAAAGGAGGGTAAAGCTTTGTGATTTGATTATTTTGCTGCTGCAGTTGTTGCAGGAACATAATCTGCGGGAACAAGTGAGTAAACAGCACCGTCTGTAATTGTAACGGTGAGGATATCATCAGTAACAAGCTGACCATCCTTGTATATACGCCACTTTGAAATGCCATCAAATGCACCCTTGCCAAACTTAAGAGTGATTTCAAGAGCTTCACCTTCGCCCTTATACTCAAGGTAGCCAATACCCTTAACAGCACCGATTACTGTATCTTCATCTGTGCAGTATTCATAAGAATATATTTTGCCTTCCTTATCAGTAACATCAAGTATAAAGGAATGCTTCATTTTATCGTTACCATACTTTGTTCTGTTGGTAGTAGCCTCAGCTGTAACACAGGTCTGAGTCAACTCCTCTGCTGCCTTCTCCTCTTTGGATTTACATGCACAAAGAACAAATGTAAGGCAAAGTATAATAGCTACAATAGAAATTATTTTACGCATAAAAAGTACCTCTTTTGCTAAAGTTGTTGCATAAATAATACCATATATTTGTAAACATTTCAACAAATTTATACAATTCATTTGCACAAGAAAAGCCTCCGCCGAAGCGGAGGCTTATTTAGGTTATGTCAATTAGTCTGCAATAGCTGATGTTGCAGGGATAATTGTGAGTGAACCGGTCTGGCTGATTGTACCATCGATAGGTGCATTATCAATACCTGCCTGTGATGCGTATGTGTAGTGAGCCTTAATCTTAGCGATATCGTTAAGGTTGATTTCGCCGTTGTGGTCTACGTCAGCAGCTGCCTGAAGGTATGTAGGCATTGATGACTGAAGAGCCTGCTCATCATATACTGCAAGGATTGTCTTATCAGCACCGTCGATACGGGTATCGCCGTTAAGGTCACCGATAATTACTGCGTAGTACTTAACAACTTCACCAGTAACTGTGTTATATACTCTGTATGTAGCACCAGTACCGTTACCATAAGCTGCTGCATCAACGCCAGCCTTCTTATCGTTGCCGTTAAGCTGGTAACCAGTTACGTAGATTGATTCATCTGCAACTTCCTGAGTAAGACCAACGCCTTCTTCAAGACCGGAGATAACGCCTAACTGTCTGTTATCGTTTTCTGCACGGTAAGGTGTAAGGTCGATTGTACCAGTGTACTCTTCTATAATCTTAAGGTCGGGAAGAACGCCTTCGGGGAACTTAAGGTTATTGATAACTGATGCAAGGTCTGTTGCTTCGTCATCAACTTCGTCCTGATGGTCAGTATCGAATGTTGTTCTGTTGTTGTTGTAAAGTGTTTCAGCTGCTGCAAGAGCTGTGATAAGGTTGTTAAGTGTTTCCTGAGTATAACCATTCTCAGCATCCTTAACAATACCATTCTCGTCTACACCAAGAGGACCAGAAAGGATATCCTGTGCCTGCATAATGTAGTTAAGAAGTGCTGCCCAGTCTGCTGCACCGCCGTACTCTTCAAGCTTCTTGAACTTATCAAGAATGTTCTGGTATGCAGTAGTAACAAGTGACTGAGTGATTGTTGTAGCACCGTTTTCAATAGCGGTCTTAAGCTGATCACCGAACTCATAAGCTCTCTGGAATGCTTCGAAAGTGCTCTTTGAGTATGCGGGATAAAGGTCACCGGTCTGAAGGTTCCAAACCTTGTTTCTACCATTCTGCTGACCTGCAGGATAGTAAGCATTCTTTGTAAGCTGGAGTACGAAGTTAAGAGTATTAAGTGAAGGATGGATGTTAATCTGATCTTCAGCTACTTCTGCTCTCCAGGAGATATCATCGTAATGGTCGTTAAGTGCCTCGTCGTTAGCGGGTACATTCTTAGCGAAGTCGATGTATGCCTGCTGGATGTTGTTAGCTTCCTTACCTTCGTTTGTCTTATCATTTACATCATAAGTTGTCTTAGGTGTAAGGCTGATAGTTGCAAGTGCCTTATCGAAGTTATCATTTACTTCGATTTCTTCGCCGTTTTCAGTAATAGTCTTGGTTGTGTAGCCCCAGTATGTACCGAAGTCTGCCTTACCATTGATTCTGTTACCGATAAGTGCGAATGCAGGTCTTTCAATTGTAGTGTCTTCACCATCCTGAACGAGTGTGAAGCCAAGTGAATTACAAAGTGTCTGAACCTTTGCAAGGTTAGTAGCGTTTGCAAGGAGAGTGGGCCACTGATATGTGCCACGGTAGTACTCGCCGTTATCATCCTTTGTAATATCAAAGTCTCTGTTCTGAAGAGCAAGTCTTACGATTGCTTCTGCTTCGTAATCGCTAAGGGTTACATTGTGGATGAGCTTGCCTTCTTCGTCAGTTTCAGCTGCGTAGGAAAGAGCTGCCTTAATTGTTTCCTTAGTGTTTACAGCGTTGAAGTTGTAAGTCTTATTTGTGGTGTGGTTAACTTCCTTTGAAGTACCACTTGTTGCGTAGAATGGGTATTCTACTGAAGGAGCTGATGGGTTAGTATCGTATCTAACGTTAATAACACCGTCGCTATCCTTATCGTAAATTCTTAATGTATTAAGCTGCATGTATACCCAGTACATCATCCATTCGCCGTATGCCTGTGGAAGAGTTGACTCGGTATATGTCTTGAATGCATCAACTGTATCCTGAGCATCCATTAATGAGTCATTAAGTCTGATGAAGTAATATGCTGAGTTTGAAGGATAGTCTTCTGTGAAGTTAGCCTTGAAGCCGTCACCGTATACAACCTCACCATACTGACCAGATCTCTTAGTACCATTCTTGGTAATAACCTGAGCTCTTCTGAAGTTAGTGTATGTATACCATGTGTCTGTTGCAGCGCCTGTTGCAGGATCATACTCGTGATTTATTGTTTCTGTAGCTGCTGTTGTAAGGTAATCCATCTTCTGAAGGATTGTGTAAGAAATTCTTCTGTTTACAGTCTTACTTGATGCATAGCACTCATAACCTGAGAATGCTGTTGCTGCTTCTGCAGCTGCATTAGCAGCAGCTATTGATGTAAACTTCTCGGGGAATGTTACTTCGTATCTGTCAGCACCGTCAACGGTTACTTTCTTAACATCTGCTGCGGTCTGGCCGATAGCATCTGCAAGAGCCTCTGCCTTTGCCTGTGACTGGTAGTTAACCTTGCCGGCAAATGGAACAGCGTTCTGGTCTGCTTCATAAGAGTTGTAGTAATCTGCAAGCTCTTCAGCAGTAATCTGATGGCCATTTAAGTAGTTAACTGTTGTGCCATCTGTTGCTGCTCTCTTGTATGTAGCACTCTTAACAGACTTAGAACCAAGTAATGGGAAGATTGTAAGAGCGATGGGCTGGAAGTAAATATTTAAGTAGTAGAGAAGCATCTGAAGGAATGATGCGATTGACTGACCATTGCCAAGGAATGCTTCAAGAGTTGTGAGTGTTGTGTTAGCACCGGTAAGTGGGTTTCTGTTGCTTGTGCCTTCTGAACAAGGAGGAAGGATAGCGTTACCACCAACAACGATGGAGAGAACACGGTCAATAACTCTGATAAGAAGTGTGGTTACAGGAAGGTTAAGCTCACCGTGTGAGTTAGCTTCAAGTAAGCCAAGGAACTGCTGAATATCAAACTTGCAAAGTGAATCTGCAAGCCAGTAGTAAACAAGTGCTTCTGAAGGTGAACCGCTTGTTTCAAGCCAGTCAGGAAGCCAGTTTGCAGGAATAAGCTGGAATACTGTACCATCAAGAAGGTCAAAGAGGATTGGAGCTACCTGGTCAGCAGGTGTCTTAGCTACTGAGTAGGTACCACGGTTCTCTGATGGATACTGCCTTCTGAGTGCAGCAAAACGTGACCAAACATTGTTACAGAGGTTAAGCCATACTGCACGAGCCTGTGAGTTATATGCTGTAAAGCTCTGAGTTGAGGAGTTGAACTGACCTGAGAGGAGAGTCATGTACTGTGAAAGACCCCACATAAGGAACTCAAGGATAAGAGTTTCAAAGTTGGTATCCTGCTCAAGTGAGTAACCAATACCTTCCTTAACTGAGAAGAGAGCGTTGAAGAAGAAAGCACCGATTGATGCTGCGATATCTGCTGCAGCTCTGGGAACAGTAACGTTAGTACCGTCTGAAAGTGTCTTTGTTTCTGTGTAGGGAAGAACTGCAAGGTTTGTATCTGTAGTACCCTTAGGTGTGTAGGACTGACCTAACTCTACAGTGTAGTGATACTTATCAAGTCTGTCGAAGTAGTTATTTTCGGGAATGAACTTAGCTGCAAGTGATGCAAGACCATAAGCACCAACTGATGCGATAGAGTCAGCCCATTCGGGGAAGTAACAACCATCGATGAACATGTTAAGAACTATCTTAAGGATGTATGCGTAAACAGCAGATGTGGGAACCTGGAACTGCTGTCTGATAAACTTAGGATTGATGTAGTCTGCTCTTGAAGAATCAGATGTGTTTGCAAGAGTACCATCAGCAATCTTGTTTACAGGTGTAGCCTCAAAGTCGATACTACCTGTTGTGTCGTAAACGATATCTTCAGGATCGTCAACATAGAGAAGCTGACCATCAATTGCCTGGTAAATATCGCCATGTTCTTCTGTAGTTACAGTCTTTGAAAGCTCATCTGCAGGAATCTTGATATCTTCGGGAACTTCAAGACCAAAGAGTGGGAAGAGGCCGGGAAGGATACGGATAACATCACCAAGAAGTGACATAAAGTTATCTGTAAGACCAATCTTACCAGGCTGAAGAACTACGAATGTTTCAAGAGCGCCTTCATTGAAGAGCCAGTTAAGAAGCTTTGTAATCTGAGGAATGGGGTATGTCTTCTCATCCTCTGAGTAAACGATAGCGGGAGCACCGTTGGCAACGAAGAGACCTTCGATAGCGCCGATAATGGTGTTGTAAAGTGTATCGCTCATAATAGCGGTATCGCCCTTACCATCGTTAGCTGTTTCATCAATACCAAGAAGGCCAACAAGGAGACCCTTGAGGAGGTCACCGATTGTGCCACCAAGGAGAGCTCTGATTACGTTATTAACAAGGTCATAGATGGACTGGTTAAGAGATGCACCCTTACCATTACCAACGTTAGGATCTGCTAATGCAGGAAGGAAACCTTCCTTGCCAGGGCCAAGAACTGAGAAACCACCAGTTTCTGCTGAAGCGCCTGTACCATCAACAAGGAGCCAGTTTATAATATCCTGAATACCCTTGTCATAAGTCCAGCCAGCAGGAGCTTCATCAGCGTTTGTGTTCCAGAGAGCACCATAAAGTGTGTTCTTAAGGAAGCCGGGGAAATCGTTAAAGAGCTTTTCAGTTACATCACTGATGCCCTTGATAGTGCCATCAAGTGTACCGAAACCAAGCTGGCTTGTAGCAATCTTTTTAAGAACGTTTCTGTTATCGGAAAGGAATCTTACAAGCATTGTAAGAACGGTAAGGTCACTTGCACCTGTAATGCCGTCCTTTGCAGGAACGTTACGGCATACTCTGGATGCGGATTCCTGATTACCAAGTGCGTCAACGCTGAGACTTTCAACATCGCCGAAGTTAAGAGCGCCAACAACCATGCCGATAAGACCACTGCCTACACCGATACCGATAACCTTAATCTTAATAACCTTCTGAAGAAGGTCACCATCTTCGTTATTGATACCCTGAAGTGCGCAGTAGAGTGTGTAAAGAACGCCGTCGATAGATGTTAAGTCAGCTGTAAGAGCAGCTGAAGCATACCATTCATCAAGAACAGCTTCGTTGTCAAACTTGAGGTTTAAGTTATAAAGTAAGCCATCAAGTAAGTCAAGAATCTGTGTAGCACCTTCCTCAGCAGTGAGGGTAATGGTGTTAACGGAGTTCATGTGTACTGTTGGGTTTGATCTGTAAGCTTCTGGGTCTAAGTTCTTAGCAAAAGCTGAGAGACTAAAACAAGAAGAGAGCATTACAAATGCAAGCACCAGAGCAAGTACTCTTTTTGCCTTTTTCATAAAAATGCACCTCCATGTGGAATGTGTATGTGCTTTTGCAGCACATTAAAGTTTACATTCATATATATATAAGGGAGTTGTTGCACAATGCCTATGTACTTTTTAATAATTTGTAAAGAAATTATGAACAATTTGTGAACAAGCAAATTTTATATACTTTATGCACAAAACGACAGATTATGGTGTGTTTATTATGCACAATTATTCCATTTTAGAAATATATTTTTGCGGGTGTTTTAGTGGACGTCAAGGGTGGAAAATGTGGGGAGTTTTCGAGGGATTTGCAAGCAATTTACGGGT
>JAKSQR010000038.1 GCA_024404065.1 Clostridia bacterium
TGTACCGGACTTAAAAAGGCTACAATCGGTAAGGGCTTAGTAAGCTTATCAGGTAACACATTTGAAGGCTGTACTGCTCTTGAAACAGTTCAGCTCAGCGAAGGTCTTGAGACTATAGGCAGTGCAGCATTCAGAGGCTGTACTTCACTTAAGGCAATCAAGCTTCCCTCAACACTCAAGGGTATTATGAACAGTGCATTCACAGGCTGTGAAGCTCTTACAGCAGTAGTTATTCCTGATTCAGTTGAAACACTTGGTGAAGAAGCATTTAAGGATTGTGCAAGCCTTGCATCTGCAAAGGTAGGCAAGGGCGTTAAGGTTATCCCCGTAAGCCTCTTTGAAAATGACACACTCCTTAAGGAAATCACACTTTCAGATAACCTTGAAGAGATTCAGGTTAATGCATTTGCAGGCACAGGCTATGTTCTTGATACAAAGAACTACAAGGACGGCCTCCTTTACATCGGTAACCACATTGTAGCTGCTGACGCAAAGGCATTTAAGGGCGACATTGTTATCCCCACAAATACAAAGGTTATTGCTGACGAAGCATTCCAGACAGTTGACACCATCACAGGCGTTACAATTAAGGGTGCTACCACAGTAGGTGCTAAGGCATTCTACAACTGCACAGGCATTAAGAAGATTGATGTTGATGCTAAGTACATCGGCGCTCAGGCATTCTATCAGTGCTCAGCACTTGAAGAGGCTAAGGTTTCCGGCTGTACAGCAATCAGCGGTGAAGCATTCTATCAGTGCTCAGCACTCAAGGAAGTTTCTCTTCCCGCTTCACTTACCCTTGTTGGTAACAACGCATTCTATGGCTGTAACAACCTTAAAACTGTAAACTACGAAGGCTCATCAGCACAGAAGGACGAAGTTCTTGTTTCCGTAGGTAACGGTAACCTTAAGGGTGCAGATTGGAACTGCGAAGGCGGTAACGATAACGGCGGTGACGGTTTCTTTGCAAAGATTAAGGCATTCTTCGCAAGCTTCTTTGAAAAGATTATTACTGCAATCCGTAACCTCTTTGGCAAGAAATAATTAAATTATAAAGGCCACTGCTTCGGCAGTGGCTTTTTGCTGTTTATATAGCATTTTTCACTTATATAGTTGATTACTCAGATAAAACAATGTATATTAGTGGTAGAAAGCAAAGCGTTCAATAGAAAAGGGAGCAGCACTATGGCAGAGAGAAAAAGAAAAAAGTGGATAATTCTGGCTGTGGTGGCAGCTGTTGTTTTACTTGTTGCAGGGGGTATAGTAATGCTTAAAAATTATGTGGGCATAGGTGGTCAGCAGCTTAATAAATACAGCTACTCATCAGGTGGCGGTATGACAGGCGGATATCACACAGAAACCGTAAAAAGAAGTGGTGATAAAGCAATTATAAGCATAGAAGATGCTGAGTTTTATGCACAGGACCCCACTACCGCAGAGTATGTTGCAGATGCAACCGTAATGGATGAGCTTGAGGCAGCTGTGCGCAGGCACAATATGAATTTCTGGAACAGAAAGAAATTTACCAATATCTTTGTGGCAGACGGAGAAACCGACAGCTACAGTTTCGATTTTGATAAATCAGAGATTTCCTTCTCCTCACAGATTTACCCATTAAGATACAGTAAAAAGCTTAGTGAGCTTGATGCTATTGTGGAGAAATACATTAAGTCAGGTGAAAAGCTTCCCGGTCTTGTAAACCCGAAAACAGAGAGTGAGGATAATTACTCTATCCCCGATGGAAAGCTTGAGATTTACGTTTACTCCTATGTTGATAATACCCTCGGCGTAAGAGTGCTTAACGGCACAGATGAGCAGGCTGAGATTGCAAAGGAATATAAGCTTACTGACGCAGACAAGGGCGATGTGATTGCTTCAGGCGCTATCACTGACAGTAGCACTTTCAGCCCTCAGTCAAAGGGCGAAATGGAAATAAAGCTTAATGAAAGATTACCTGCAGGTAGCTATAAGCTTGTTTTTGGTGAGCTTGAAATCCCCTTTGAAATAAAATAAAAAATAAGCACACGGTTTTTTCTTCCGTGTGCTTTTGCTATCTTAAATTTTTAACCAATTACAGGCTTGTTGCAAACGATAAATGTCATACGCTCCTGAATGGTAGGTCCGCCGTGCCATGTGTTGTATCCGCCGTGGTCTGTGGTTATTATTATAAGCCAATCCTCTGTATCATAAGTGGGGCGGGATTTTATAGCACTTATTATGCTGTCGCTTGCTTTTTCGGCGTCCTTGTAGGCGGCAGCTAATTTTTTATTGCCCTGTGAGAAGCCTGTGGAGTGACCCTCGTGGTCGCAGTATTCAAGTATAGAAAAGATGAAATCAGAGCAGTTTTCCTTGCTGACATCTGCAACTATGTTTGCAATGGTGCCGTCGTCATTATCAGCCTTTACAAAGCTTGCATTAAGCTGCTTTTCCTCAATATATTTCTTCTCATTTATATAGGTGCTGTTATCCTGTGAAAAGTGGCCATTCCATGAAACGTAAAATGCAGATGAATCAACTGTGCCGTCTTCAACAAGGGTTGTAAGCAGGGTAAGAGTGTCGTTTGACTTAGGCACGTGATTCTTTTTAACACCGTGTACATCCGCCCATACGCCTGTAAGTATGGAGCACCAGCCGGGTGCAGTAGAGGTATCCTGCTTATTAATTGCAGGGTAGGGCACACCACCGCAGTAGCTCAGCACTGCCTGACCGCCGTCAGCTATAAGGGTGTTTATACCGCTTGCATCAAACTCCTTGCTCATTTTAAGGTTATCTGCACGGCAGCCGTCATAGCCTATTACAATGGCTTTCTTTGCAGTTTTACCCTCAGGCAGAGGTGAGCTTAAATGGTTTTTAATAAGATTATAAATTTCGGTCTGAGGCACTGCCGTTTCAATGGTGTTTTCGTAAATATCAACTGCCTCAATATTCTTAATGTATTTTGAGTTGAAGTCGCCGTAGTTTGTGCCTGTAAATATACCCGCAATAAAGCAGGCAAGGGTTACAATCCAGGCAATGGCTGTGTTTATAATATTTAACATAAAGCACCTCTCCATATAAATTTCTGCTAAGTTATAAATTCAATTTAGCACAAAAATCAGAGCCTTGTCAATAATCTTAATAAGAAATAAAAAACAGGGAGTCCGAAAACTCCCTGTAAATATTAAGCTTTAATTATTCAGCTTTGCCTTCGCAACCAAGAACGTTCTTCATCTTGTGCTCAACAACATCCTGAATAGCAGCACGTGCGGGCTTAAGATACTGTCTGGGGTCAAAGTGACCGGGATTCTCATCAAAGTGCTTACGGATAGAAGCTGTAAGAGCAAGACGAAGGTCAGAGTCAACGTTAATCTTACAAACTGCCATTGAAGAAGCCTTTCTGAGCATATCCTCGGGGATACCGATAGCGTCGGGCATTGAGCCGCCGTGCTCGTTAATCATCTGAACGTACTCAGGCATAACTGATGATGCACCGTGAAGAACGATGGGGAAACCAGGAAGTCTCTTGCCAACTTCTTCAAGAATGTCAAATCTGAGCTGGGGCTTCTGACCGGGCTTAAACTTATAAGCACCGTGGCTTGTACCGATAGCGATAGCAAGTGAGTCAACGCCTGTTCTGTTTACGAAATCCTCAACCTCTTCAGGTCTTGTGTAGCTTTCGTTACCTTCTTCTACTACAACGTCATCTTCAACGCCTGCAAGGGTACCAAGTTCGCCTTCAACAACACAGCCGTGTGCGTGTGCGTACTCAACAACCTTCTTTGTAAGAGCAATATTCTCTTCGTAGGGGAGAGATGAACCGTCAATCATAACTGATGTGAAACCACCGTCAATGCACTGCTTGCAGGTCTCAAAATCGGGGCCGTGGTCAAGGTGAAGTGCGATGGGAACGCCGCTCTCTTCAACAGCTGCTTCTACCATCTTAACGATGTACTTAAGACCAGCATAGTCTCTTGCGCCCTTTGAGCACTGAAGGATTACGGGAGCCTTAAGATTCTTAGCTGCACCAACGATACCCTGGATGATTTCCATGTTGTTTACGTTGAATGCGCCGATTGCATAGCCGCCCTTGTAGGCGTCTTCAAACATTTTTTTAGTGGTTACTAATGCCATAATTGTCACTCCTAAAGTTTATTTTAACTAACCGTAAATATTATATCAAAAAACTGAATTTTGTCAACGGTAGCAGGGAATGCAAAATGTATAAAATATATAAGCTTATTGCATTAACTTATTATATAATGTATAATAAAAGCGTTAATTGTATTAAATGGAGTAGTATCCTATGAAAACAGAAATTGTAAATATTGATAATGCTCAGGAGCTTGATGCCTTTGTAGAGGGTCATAAAAACGGTCACTTTATGCAAAGCACCTTATGGGGCAGGGTTAAGGATGACTGGGGCTGGTTTGGTATAATCGCCCGCAGTGATGATGGAAGCATAAAGGGCACAATGAGTGTGCTTGTGCGCAAGATTTCTAAAATGCCCTACTATATGTTTTACGCACCAAGAGGTCCTGTATGTGATTTGCACGATAAAGAGACTTTTAATGCCCTTATGGATGCCGCAAAGGCAGAGGGCAAAAAGAGAAATGCTTATGCTATAAAATTGGATAAGGACGCCGACACAAACGATAGTGAATACAGAGCCATTGTTACTGACGCAGGCTTTAAGATTGACCCTGTTGAGGACAGGCTGAAGGGCTTTCAGTGCTCCCGTGTTATCCGCATAGATATTGAAGGCAAAACAGAGGATGAGGTTTTTGCCGCCTTTGACAGCGGTCACCGCCGTAAGGTAAGAGTTGCCCTTAAAAACAATGTTGAGGTTGAGATAAACGGCAGCGAAAAGGCAGACCTTTTTTATGAAATGATGAAGGAAACCACAGAGCGTGACGGCTTTGAGCTTCGCAGTGCAGATTGGTTCCGTAAAATTCTTGATGCCTTTGGGGATAAAGCAAGGCTCTACACCGCTTACTACACACCTGAGGGTGGCGAAAGGGTACATATAGCAGGCGCTCTTGCCCTTGTTTATGGTGATAAGCTCTGGTATTTCTACGGAGCCTCCCGCAACATACACCGCAATGTAATGCCCAATTACCTGCTTCAGTGGGAGATGATAAAATGGGCTGTTGAGAATAAGTGCCGTATCTACGATTTCAGAGGCGTTGAGCGTTTTGATGAGGAAGACGGACTTTACAGATTCAAGATTAAATTCGGCTCATATCAGGAAGAGTTTATGGGCGAAATGGAGCAGGTTTATAAGCCCGCTGCCGCAGCCCTTGTAAATACAACCCAGCAGATTATCAAAAAATTAAGATAAGGGTGATATTATGATAAGAGTAACAGTGTGGAATGAAGGCCTGCACGAAAAAACAAGCAAAGAGGTAAGCGCAATTTACCCCGATGGTATTCACAATTACATCAAGGGCTTCCTTCAGACCGAAGAGGATATTGAGGTAACCACAGCTACCCTTACACAGCGTAAGTGTGGCCTTACTGATGAGGTGCTTGATAACACAGATGTGCTTATCTGGTGGGGTCACATGGCACACCACCTTGTACCCGATAAAATTGTAAAAAAGGTCTATGACAGAGTGCTTGGCGGCATGGGCATAATCGTGCTTCACTCAGGTCATCACTCAAAAATTTTCAAAAAGCTTATGGGTACAACCTGCAACCTTCAGTGGAGAGAAGGGGACAGAGAAAGACTCTGGACAGTAAACCCCTCACACCCCATTGCAAAGGGCGTGCCCGCATATATTGATATAGATGTTGAAGAGATGTACGGTGAGCGTTTTGATATACCTGAGCCTCAGGAATTAGTATTTATGGGCTGGTTTGCAGGCGGTGAGGTATTCCGCTCAGGCTGCTGCTGGCAGAAGGGTCTTGGCAAGGTATTCTATTTCCAGCCAGGTCACGAATCAAACCCCACCTATCACAATAAGGATATTCAGCTTATTATTAAAAATGCAGTCCGCTGGGCAGCACCTCAGAATCCCGTAATCAAAGACAAAGGCTGCCCCCACGCAAAGGTAACACCTGAGCAGAAATACAAGGAGAATAACAATGAGTGAGCTTAAAATAAAGAAACTCCGTGAGAATGCCAAAATCCCCTTCAGGGCAACAGAAGGCTCCGCAGGTATGGATTTATATGCCTGCATTGATGAGCCCATCACCCTTAATGGCGGTGAAAAGGCAGTAATCCCCACAGGTATTGCCATTGCCCTGCCAAGTGCAGAGCTTGGTGCATTCATTTTTGCCCGCAGTGGTCTTGCAATTAAGCATGGTATAGGTCTGCTTAACTCAGTAGGAGTAATTGACAGCGACTATCGTGGTGAAATCTGCGTAGGCGTTATAAATCAGCTTCAGGAGCCCTACACCATTAACCCTGATGAGAGAATTGCACAGATGGTTATTATGCCGGTTTCTCTTATCCCCGCAGTAGAGGTTGAGGAGCTTGACGAAACTGAGAGAGGCGCAGGCGGATTCGGCTCAACCGGTAAAAATTAAGGAGAAAGAAAAATGAAAAAAGTATTATCCTTTGTGCTTGCTGTTATAATTGCTTTCTCAGCAATGACTATGGCATTTGCAGCAGATACAAGCTATAAACCTTATGAAAACAGCCAGTATTTCACTTATGGTGACTACGATATTCATTACAGAGTTGAGCCTGCAAAGGGCGAAATGAAGGGCCGCATACTTATGATACATGGCTTTGTATGCTCCACCTACGCATGGCGCAATATGGCAGCAAATCTCAGCAATGAGGGCTATGAGTGTGTTATGGTAGATGTACCAAACTTCGGCTTCAGCACCCGTGAAACTGCTGATATGACCATTGTTGACAGAGAAACACTCATACTTGAGCTTATGAAGAGCATTGACCCTGAAACAGAAAACTGGATTTTAGCAGGTCACAGCATGGGTGGTGGCATAGCAGTAAATATTGCCACAATGGTACCCATCAAGGCTTTAATGCTTTACTGCCCCTGCCCACAGAATGAATTTCCTCAGGCAGCAGAAAAGATTGTAAAAACCAAGGCTATGGAAGGCTTTATGAACCTTTTCTTTAAGTATGGCACAAAGCTTAACCTGCTTGTAAAGCTTGTAATTTTTGCAGCTACCAATAACTGGAGCTTCGCTATGAAATACGATGTAAAGGGCGTTACAGCACCTGTACAGTATGATGGCTTCGGCGCAGGTATATGCGAAATGATGTACAATGTAAAGGCAACCGATATGGAGGCAGCCAAAAACATCTCCTCCCCCGTGCTTCTTTGTCAGGCAGAGAAAGATATTATATTAAACGACGAGCAGAAGTCTGCCATGAATGACGCCTTCCCCAATGCCACCACCTATTTTGTAAAGGGCGGCGGACATCAGTGCATTGAGGACAGAGCCGATGAGCTTACCAAAGTAACATTGGATTTTTTGAATAAATGAGAGGCTTAACTATGCAGAAGGTTTATGATTTTATTAAAAACGCAAACACATACTATTTAGCTACAATGGATGGGGACCACCCCAGAGTGCGCCCCTTTGGCACAATCAATATTTTTGATGGCAAGCTTTACATTCAGACAGGCAAGGCAAAGGATATCTCAAAGCAGCTTATGGCTAACCCCAAGGCAGAAATCTGTGCTTTCAATGGTGAGGAATGGATAAGAGTTGCAGGTGAGCTTACAGAGGACGACAGAGTAGAGGCTAAAAAGGATATGCTTGATAACTACCCATCTCTTCGTGCAATGTATGACGAAAACGATGGCAACACTCAGGTATTTTACTTTAAGAATGCCACCGCAACCATCAGCTCCTTCACCCACGCCCCTGAGGTAATTAAGCTTTAAAAAATTAAGCGGAGATTTAATTCTCCGCTTTTTTGCTCCTATATAAACCAATCCCCGCTGGTTTTCAGCGGGGATTTTTCAGGCTTATTTTGTTTTGCTGTTTAAGGTAGTTGCTTCTTTATATTTTTTGAAGAAGAGCATATAAACGATAGCTGCAAGTGCTGCTAATGCAACGATAAGTCCAATTACATTTATATCGCCTGTAAATACTTTACCAAACTGATTTATCATAAGTGCAATAATGTAAGCAAAGCCACACTGATAGCCAATAGCAAACCAGGTCCATTTTGCGCTGTTCATCTCACGCTTGATAGCACCGATTGCAGCAAAGCAGGGTGCGCAAAGAAGATTGAATACAAGGAAGGAATAACCGGTTATGCCATTAAATGCCTGACCGAGTGCCTGCCATGTTGTCATTTCTCCGCTGCCATAAAGAATGCCCATTGTACCAACAATATTTTCCTTTGCAACAAGGCCTGTGATGGATGCAACCGCTGCCTGCCAGTTACCCCAGCCGAGAGGAGCAAAAATCCAAGCGATAGCATTGCCTATTTTTGCAAGAATGGAAAGGTTTAATTCATCCTCGCTGAGCATTCTGAAGCCGTCCTCCGCAAAACCAAAGAAGCTTGTAAACCATACAACGATTGTAGAAAGAAGGATGATTGTACCTGCTTTTTTGATGAATGACCAGCCACGCTCCCACATTGAACGAAGAACATTGCCTGCTGTGGGCAGATGGTATGCAGGAAGCTCCATAACGAAGGGAGCAGGTTCGCCTGAGAACATCTTAGTTTTCTTAAGCATAATACCAGAAATAATGATTGCTGCCATACCTATGAAATATGCGGATGTAGCTACCCAGGCAGAGCCGCCAAAAATAGCACCTGCAATCATTGCAATAAAGGGAACCTTAGCGCCGCAGGGGATAAACGTGGTTGTCATAATCGTCATACGGCGGTCACGTTCGTTTTCAATAGTTCTGCTTGCCATAATGCCGGGAACACCACAGCCTGTACCAATAAGCATAGGAATAAATGACTTACCTGAAAGGCCGAATTTACGGAATACACGGTCAAGCACAAATGCAATACGTGCCATGTAGCCACAAGCCTCAAGGAAGGCAAGCAGCAGGAAAAGAACAAGCATCTGAGGTACAAAGCCAAGCACTGCACCAACACCTGCTACAATACCATCAAGCACAAGACCCTTGAGCCAATCTGCTGTATTCAATGCATCAAGTCCGCTTTCAACAAGAGCAGGAATACCGGGAATCCAGATTCCGTAATCTGCAGGGTCAGGCTCATCACCGATTTCAGCCAGAGTTTTCTTTGCTTCTTCATAATCTGCAAGGGTTGCGGTTTCTTCGCTAAGCTCAAGAGTTTCCTCATCCTCTACCATATAAATAAATTCATCAGAGGGAGCAGTGCCATTTTCTTCCACATAGGCGTCATAGCCATCAACAATCATTGCAGCATCTGCATAGCTTTCAGCAATTTCAGCATAACCGCCGTCACTTCCAAGATGGAAGCCGTCGCCAAAAATATTATCATTTGTAAAGTCAGTTGCGGCAGCGCCTACGCCAACCATTGCAATCCAATATACAAGGAACATAATAAGCGCAAAAATCGGAAGACCGAGCCAGCGGTTAGTAACAACCTTATCTATTTTATCAGAGCTTGATAAAGCGCCTGCATTCTTCTTTTTATAGCAGGATTTAATAACCTCTGCAATATATACATAGCGTTCGTTTGTTATAATGCTCTCTGCGTCATCGTCCAATTCTTTTTCTGCATTTTCAATGTCAGTTTCAATATGTGACATGGTTTCAGCAGGGATGTTAAGCTTCTCAAGTACTTTGTCGTCACGCTCAAATATTTTTATAGCATACCATCTTTGCTGCTCCTCAGGCATACCATGTACAACAGCCTCTTCAATGTGAGCAAGGGCATGCTCAACAGGGCCGGAGAATGTGTGCAGCGGAATTGTTTTTCCGCTTTCTGCAGCTTTTATAGCAGCCTCTGCTGCCTCCATAACGCCATTACCTTTAAGGGCGGATATTTCCACAACCTCACAGCCAAAGCATCTTGAAAGCTCATCTATCTTTATTGTATCGCCGTTTTTCTTAACGATATCCATCATATTGACTGCAAGCACAACGGGTATGCCAAGCTCAGTAAGCTGAGTTGTAAGGTAGAGGTTTCTTTCAAGGTTAGTACCATCAATAATATTTAAGATGGCATCGGGACGCTCACCTATCAGGTAGTTTCTTGCAACAACCTCCTCCAGAGTGTAGGGGGAAAGTGAATAAATACCAGGAAGGTCTGTGATTATAACGCCATCATGCTTTTTAAGCTTACCTTCCTTTTTTTCTACAGTAACGCCAGGCCAGTTACCTACAAACTGATTAGAGCCGGTCAATGCATTAAACAATGTTGTTTTACCGCAGTTAGGGTTGCCTGCCAGAGCAATTCGTATATTCATTATTTTACTTCCTTTCTGCTCATCAGAGCTTTGAGCGGTTAGCTAACACTAACCGACATCTGAAAAAATAAAGGGATAAATCCCATATTCTTACTCAACCTCAATCATTTCAGCATCTGCTTTTCTTATTGAAAGCTCATAGTTTCTTACTGTAACCTCTATGGGGTCACCAAGCGGAGCAACTTTCCTTACATATACGGATGTGTGTTTGGTTAAGCCCATATCCATAATTCGCCTTTTTACTGCGCCCTCACCGTGCAGCTTTACAATTGTAGCTGTTTCGCCAATTCCAACATCTCTGAGTGTTTTCATTGTATATTCCTCCTTAAATTTATACCATGATTTTTCTTGCCAGCTCGTCGCTGACTGCTACCCTGCTTTCCTTAACCTTTACTATAAGGTTGCCGCCAAGGGAGCTTACAATGCTTATTTCTCCCCCGATAGTAAAGCCTAAGTTTTCCAGGTG
>JAKSQR010000039.1 GCA_024404065.1 Clostridia bacterium
AAAATGGCAGAGCTTTATTGCAAAAAACAAAGTGATATAAAATCTGCCCCCGCAAAGGATTGGGACCCTTCTCTTGCAGGTAGGGCAGGGGAAACAGTAAAATTCTTTATGCCATTTCTTACACATTTAAAGGATTAAGGTGATAACATGAGTAAACCAATGACCCTTGAAAAGAAGCAAAAAGAGATAGCTAAATGGGAGCGTGAAAAGGCACGCCCTAAAAAGAGCTATTATATTTTATATCTTATTTTCATTATCAGCCTTGTTTATATTTCAGATGAGGTTGCATCACAGATAAATACACTTATGAAGGCAGAGATTATATCAGTGCTTTTCCAGCCAAAATTTGGCGATAAGTCTGTATCTACTATGGATACAATAGGTCTGCTTTCATACGTGTTTGTTATTTTGTCCGTATTTTATAAACCTCTTTCAGACCGATTCGGTAGAAAAGTATTTTTAGTTATCAATACCTTTGGTATGTCCTTTGGTATGCTGATAATTGCCCTTGGCAATAACCTTGTTTATTATATTTTAGGCACAGCTGTAATTTTCTTCTTTACCCCTCACGATATGCAGGTGGTTTATATTATGGAGAGTGCCCCCGCAAAGCACAGGGCAAAAATTTACTCCATAGTAAAATGTATTGCAACACTTGGTGTTATGCTTGTGCCCCTTTTCAGAAAACTGCTTATGACAGATGCTTCACAGTGGAGCAGAGTATATCTTATACCCGCAGTAATCGGCTGTGCAGTTTCCTTCCTCGGTCTTTTATTTGCAAGGGAAACAGATGTATTTATTGATTCCCGCCTTGCATACCTTAAAATGACAGATGAGGAGTTAGCTGCCGCAAAGGCAGAGAAATCCAACAAGGATTCTCAGGGCGGATTCTTTACAGGTCTTAAATTCATGTTTAAGCATAAGCAGCTTAAATGGGCATTTATTGCAACTGCTTTTGTAAATTTCGGTGCAATCATCACTATGGAATACTCTGTAATTATGTCACAGGGTTTTGATAAGGGTATTAAAGATATTGCAAACGACAAAGTAATGACAATGGCACTTTTCTTATTCCCCGTAGGCAGTGCTGTAGCACAGCTTCTTTTAGGTTTCTTTGCAGATGCCATTGGCAGAAAGAAATCTGCAGTAATTATGACAGCTCTTACCATTTCATCCCTTGTGCTTATGACAGTAGGCGCAAATATGGGTTGGTCACCTTACCTTGTAGGTTTATTCAGCGGTGTGGCTGTTGGCAGCTATTGGAGCTGCACAGATATAGCAGGCATTATTATTCAGGAATCATCACCTACAAACCTGCGCTCATCTACCCTTTCAGGTATGTTTATAGCAATGGGTGTAGGTTATGTGGCTTATTACCTTATAGGTGTGCCTCTTATGGCGGTATTCGGTGATAGCAGCGTGCCTATGGTTACCCTTTGCATTGCTCTGCCCGGTATGGTTGCCTCACTGCTTATATATGCTAAAAAGGTACACGATACAAAGGGTGTAAACCTTGATGAAGTAACCGGCACAGAATGGGATTGATTCTGAAAAGGTGTAATGATGGATATAGTTATAAAAAAGGATACTCCCTTAAAGGAGTTTAATCATCATTGGAAGTTTTGCGTAGGCTCTGCCCATGCCGTTTATGCTCTCAGGCACGATTATGTTAATCAGCTTAAAGAGCTTAGCAGAGATTTAGGCATTGAAAGGGTCCGCTTTCACGGAATTTTTGATGACAGTATGCACACTGTTGTAAAGATGGCGGATATTATTCCATTGCCCTTCAGTGGTAAATATACAGAAAAAAGCTTTCGTCAGTGTGCAAATGTTTATGACAATATAATTGAGGCAGGCATGAAGCCCTTTGTAGAGCTCAGCTTTATGCCAAAGCACCTTGCAAAATTCAGGTTGGCAAAGGGTATGTTTTACTACAGACCCATTGTTTCTATGCCAAAGCTTTTATCCGCCTGGGAGGATTACATCAGGTCCTTTATCAGATTTTTAATTGACAGATACGGTAAAGAAGAGGTAGAAACCTGGTGCTTTGAGGTGTGGAATGAGCCGGATATTCCCGTAGTATTTTTTGACGGCACTCAAAAGGATTATTTCAGGCTTTATACCGTAACCGTAAATGCCATAAAAAGCATAGATAATAATATTAAGGTAGGCGGACCTGCTACATCAGGCAGCAAATGGATTAAAGATTTTATTACCTACTGCGAAGGCACAGGCACTCCATTTGATTTTATCAGCACCCATCAGTATGCAGGTGACCCCATAGGTGGTATAGAGAATAAAGAGCAGGGTCTTGGGCTCAAAATGAATTTCCTTGCAGGGCTTGATAAGAGTATAAGCAAGGATAATATACTGGATTTATACCGTAGCTTTATGGGCGTTGCAGATGCACCGAAATCCCTCGGCAGAGAGGCACTTACAGAGAGCGCAAAAAATGTAAAGGCACTTGCAGGCGAAAAGCCTGTGTATTATACCGAGTGGAATATGTGCGCATCATTCTCTGCCCCTTGTAATGATACCTCTATGCAGGCAGCTTATATCCTGCATGCAATATCAGGCTCACAGGGCAGCATAGATGGCTCAAGTATATGGTGCTTTTCAGATTTGTTTGAGGAGTTTCATCAGTTTCCTGAGGAGTTTCATGGCGGTTTCGGGCTTATGACACAGTCGGGTATAAAAAAGCCTGCCTACTATGCCCTTCAGTTTTTGAATGAAGCAGGCAATATGGCTTATGAAATACCACATAATGATAAGATAGATGTAAATGTTTTCAAAAAGGATAATGAAATAAATATAATTATTTCAATGCTTGATTTTGATGAGCAGGCTTTAAGTGAGAATGTAAATATTAAGGTGGAGCTTGACTGCGCACCTGCTGAGGTTTATGAAAACAACATAGATGAAACCCACTGCAATCCCCTTAAAGAATGGGAAAGATTCGGCAAACCTCAGATGCCTCAGCCCTCACAGCTTAAAGCTATAATAAGCGCTTCATCACCTACAGATGAAGCAACAGAATACGAGTATAAAGATAATACTTTAACAATCAGCACCTGCATAAAATCAAATGCAGTAAAAAGAATTGTTATAAAGCAGTAAAAAATGCACACAGATTTACCTTTTATGGTGTCTGTGTGCTTTACTTTTTATATGTAAATAAAGGCAAAAAATCCTCCCTGAAATCAGGGAGGAAATTATGTTTATAAATTAGTCTTCGTTGTCAACTGCTGCTTCAGCAATAACCTTCTGTGCAACGGGTTCTGGAGCTGCTTCGTAATGGTCAAGGTCAAGTGTGAATGAACCACTACCTGTTGTGATTGAACGAAGGTCGATAGCAAAGTTGCTCATTTCGCTCATAGGAACGTGAGCCTCAAATACTGTCATCTTGGGGTCATCTTCGCTACGGTCTGAGCCAAGAGGACGACCACGCTTCTTTGTAACGATACCCATGATATCACCAAGTTTATCATCAGGCATTGTAACCTTGAGAAGGCCGATGGGCTCAAGAATCTTGGGTCTTGTTTCGTTAGCCTTATCTGTAAGAGCCTTCTTGAAAGCAATACGAGCTGCTGTCTGGAAAGCCATATCGTTAGAGTCAACGGGGTGTGATGAACCATCATAAAGAGTAGCCTTAACGCCTACAACGGGGCAACCTGCAAGGGGACCCTTCTGGATAGCCTGACGAAGACCCTTTTCAACTGAGGGGATGAAGTTTCTGGGAACTGCGCCACCAACAACTGCATCTACAAACTCAAAGCCTTCACCTTCAAGGGGCTCAAAGCGTACCCAAACATCACCGAACTGACCTGAACCACCGGACTGCTTCTTATGACGGCCCTGTACTTCACATCTGCCTGTAATGGTTTCTCTGTATGCTACCTTAGGAGTTGAAAGCTCAACCTCTACGTGGAATCTGTCTCTGAGCTTATTAACAACTAAATCCATGTGTCTCTCACCAAGGGTGGAAACGATCTGCTCATGGGTTTCAACGTTTGTTTCAAAGCCAACTGTGGGATCCTCAAGAACAATCTTGTTAAGGCCCTGTGCAACCTTATCTTCTTCGCCCTTCTTAGCAGCTCTGATAGCCTTTGAGTAGCAGGGAAGAGGATAGTCAACACCGGGAAGCTCTGTATCTGCCTTGGGGTTGCAGAGTGTGTCGCCTGTCTTGAAGTTTTCAAGCTTGGTAACAACGCCGATATCACCAGCGGTAATAACGGTAGCTTCTTCCTGCTTCTCGCCCTTTACAAATACCATCTTGCCCATTTTTTCCTGCTTGTCCTTGCGAACATTGTAAGCGGGAGTGTTGGCATCAAGCTTACCGGCAACAACCTTGAAGAAGGACATTCTGCCGAATTTATTTTCAACTGTCTTGAAGCAGATAGCTTCTACAGATGCGCTTTCGTCTACGTTTTCACCTGCGTATGTAGCATCAGGTGCAGCAGCTACAAGACCATTAAGAAGAAGGTCAACAGCGTCTGTGTTGTAACCTGAGCAAACGAATACGGGGTAAATTTCACCAGCAGCAACGCCAGCCTTAAGACCCTTTGCAATTTCGTCAGCTGTAAGCTCTTCGCCTTCAAAGAACTTTTCCATAAGCTCTTCGTCAGCACCAGCAACTGCCTCGATGAAAGCTTCCTTTACATCGTCAACAGCGGGCATAGCAGCTTCAGTTGCCTTGCCGCCTGCGTAAGTGTAAGCCTTATTTGTGATAAGGTCAACATAAGCACCATCAACGGGGAAAACAACGGGGCAAATCTTTGAGCCATATTCAGCCTTGAGGGCGTCAATAGTAGCATCAGCATTTGCGTTATCAGCATCGTTCTTTGTGATTACAAAAATCTTTGCAATGCCTCTCTTATTAGCTGCCTTGAATGCCTTTGCAGCACCAACGCCTACACCTTCGCCTGAAGCGAGAGTGATAAGTACGCTTTCAGCAGCACGGATACCCTCAGCAACGCCGCCTGCGAAATCAAGTCCGCCGGGAGTGTCAAGGATGTTAATCTTTGTATTATTCCATTCAGCAGCTGCCATAGCTGTTGTAATTGAACGGCCAAGCTTCTTTTCGTCAGCTTCAAAGTCAAGTACAGCGTTGCCGTCTGCAACTCTGCCAAGTCTGTCTGTTGCCTTTGCAAGGTAAAGCATTGCTTCAGCAAGGGTTGTTTTACCTGTGCCACGCTGACCAGCGATAGCTACGTTACGGATGTCTTTTGCGTTATAAGTTTTCAAAAAAGTTCCCTCCTTGGGATTACTCACATACCGTGAGCTAATTACAATAGTATAAAAATATTAGCATATAAAAAACGGCATTTCAACAGTTATTTGGCACTTTTGTTAAAAAAATATCACCCAAACAAATATGTTTAGGTGATATTGACAAGTAAACCTTATTATTTTTGTATATATTGTCAAGGCAAGTTATTTTTCGGCATTTACCTGAGCAGAAGTTTCTTTTTCTGATTCTTCTTCGGAGTCAGATTTTTCAGTATCTTCAGCAGGGGCATCTTCAGTAATCTCAGCATTTTCAGGTGCTTCTTTTTCTGCCTTTTTACGGCTCTTATCTGACAGCTGAATTATGCCCTCTTTTGCAAGGGTGTTTACAATTACAACGGTTATAGGCAGTATGAAAATACCCATAACACCAAAAATCTGTGAGCCGATGTACATTGACATAATTGTGATAATGGGGTGTACATCAACAGATGATGAAACAATCTTAGGCTCAATAATCTGACGGATAACTGTGATGATACCGTAGATTACAAGCAGGCCGATTGCCATGCTGATTTTGTGGGTGCAGAAGCAGAAAATTGCCCATGGCCAGATAATTGTGCCTGTGCCGAGTACGGGGAAAATATCTACAAGTGCGGTAATTACAGCAATAGCAATTATGTAGTCGCTTTTGAAAATGCCTACTGCCTTAAGAATTGAAAGACCTACGGACATTTCAACAAAGGTGATAAACATAAGAAGTGCGTAGCTCTTTACCCATTTGCCAAGTATATCAACTACTACATGCTTTGCCTGTACAAGCTTTGCCTCAGTTTCATCTGAAACGGCATCCTTTATGTACTGTGTAAAGCCGTGGTAATCAGATGTAAGGAATATGCAGGAAATAATGCTGATGAGTATAGCAGTTAATACTGCAGGCACCTGCTTTGCAGTAGAAAGAAGACCTGCAATAGGACCTGAGAAGGTGGAAAGGCTGATGGAGGAGCCGCTCTGCTGTACGCTCTCCTGCTTTTCTGCAAGGTTAAGAGCGCTGTTTGTAAGGCCGTCAATAGTTTCTGCAACCTTATTGCGCATAAAGGCGGGTAAACGACTCAGACCGCCTTCAATCCATCCCTTGATTACCATTATGGAGTGAGAATAATCCACAAAGTATTTGTTTTTCATATCAATTACAAATGTGGAAATTTCAGAGTAGAGCTTATACACAATAAGCACTATAACGCCTGAAAGCAGGGCAACCATAAGCAGCACAAGTATTACGGATGCAAGCTTTTTATTGAGAAAAGTCTTTTTATCGATATATGCAATGGGCTTCTGGAGTATAGTTGCAATTATAAATGCAAAAAGGAATGGTGCGGCAATCCAGAATGCATACTTCACAAAGAAGTAGTAGACAACCAGTACAACCAGTAAAAATGTCATATTTATAAGAGATGCTCGTCTCTTTTCAACTAAGTTCATTTTGTATCCTCTCTTTTATAATTTAGAAAATATTACCCCATATAAGGTGAAATTTCAAGAATAAACTGTATAAATAGTAAAAAAATTAACATATATGTAAATTTTTCTTTATATTTGGAAAATTGTGTGTTACTATATACAATGTATTTTTATAAATAATGGTATGGAAGGAGATGTTACAATGTTTGTTGCAATTATGGGCTACGGCGTAATAGGCTCAGGTGTAGCAGCTGTATTAAAACAGAATCAGGAAAAAATCTGTAAGCGTACAGGTCTGGATTCCATTGAAGTTAAATATATCTTAGACCTTCGCACATTCCCCGGTGACCCTAACGAACATCTTGTTACAAGCGATTTTAATAAAATCGTAAATGATCCCGAAGTTAAAATAGTAGTAGAAACCATGGGCGGCACAAAGCCCGCATTTGATTTTGTACTTGCCTGCCTTAAGGCCGGTAAGAGCGTAGTAACCTCCAATAAGGAGCTTGTTGCAGCAAAGGGATATGAACTCCTTAAGGCTGCTAAAGAAAATAATGTAAACTTTATGTTTGAGGCAAGCGTAGGCGGCGGCATCCCCATTATCCGTCCCCTTACAAGATGTCTTGCCGCAAATGAAATAGTTGAGATTGCAGGTATACTCAATGGTACCACAAACTTCATCCTTACAAAGATGATTACAGAGGGTATGAGCTTTGAGGATGCACTTGCTGTTGCTCAGAAGTTAGGTTATGCAGAGCGTGACCCATCCGCTGATGTTGATGGCTATGATGCACTTCGTAAAATCTGCATTCTTGCATCTCTTTGCTATGGCAAGCATGTTTACCCTGAGGGCATTCATGTTGAAGGCATCAGAGGCATTACTGCTCAGGATGTTGCCTATGCAAAGAGCATTGATTCAGTAATCAAGCTTATCGGCTCAGCTTCCGCTATTGAGGGCAGCGATAAGATAAATATAATGGTTTCCCCCGCTATCATCAGAAACGGCAGTCAGCTTGCCAGCACCAATGATGTATTCAATGCAGTGCTTGTAAGAGGCAATATGGTTGATGATGTAGTATTTTACGGCAGAGGCGCAGGCAGCCTTCCCACTGCAAGCGCAGTAGTTGCAGACGTTATGGATTGCGCAATTAACTCTGATAAAACCAAGCCTTTTGGCTGGGAAGACAGCACTGAAAGCAACGCAGCACCTTACAGCGATTTTGTTGCTCCCTTCTATGTAAGAATGGCAGGCGACAAGGCAAAGGTTGATGCAGCCTTTGGTGCATCAATTAAGTACATAACCTGCGAAAACGCTCCCTGTGATGAAATTGCCTTCACAGCAGAGCCTATGGCAGTTAAGGACCTTGAGGCAAAGCTCAGGGCTACAGGTGCGGATGTTAAATCCGTAATCAGAATTACAGACTATTAAGGAGAAAAAACCGATGGCACTTATTGTACAGAAATTCGGCGGCAGCTCAGTTGCCAATGCCGAAAGAGTAATGAATGTTGCCAGAATTGTTACTGATACTTATGCTCAGGGCAATGATGTTGTAGTAGTTGTATCAGCACAGGGCGACACTACTGATGACCTTATTGAAAAGGCTCAGGAAATCAATCCAAAGGCTACCAAGAGAGAGATGGATATGCTCCTTTCAGCAGGTGAGCAGATTTCAATTTCACTTCTTGCTATGGCTATTGAAAAGCTCGGCTACCCCGTATGCTCACTTTTAGGCTGGCAGGCAGGCTTCTCAACAAACTCAGTTTACAGCGCAGCACGTATTAAGAAGGTTAACCCCGAAAGAATCCAGCAGGAAATCGGCAGAAAGAAAATTGTTGTAGTTGCAGGCTTCCAGGGTCTTAACAAGTATGATGATATCACCACTCTCGGCAGAGGTGGTTCAGATACAAGCGCAGTTGCAATTGCTGCTGCTATGCACGCAGACCGCTGCCAGATTTACACTGACGTTGAAGGTGTTTACACCGCAGACCCCCGTAAGATTAAGGATGCAGTAAAGCTTAGCGAAATCACTTATGATGAAATGCTTGAGCTTGCAACCCTCGGCGCACAGGTTCTTAACAACCGCAGTGTTGAAATGGCAAAAAAATACAATGTAATAGTAGAGGTGCTTTCAAGTCTTACACATGCACCTGGTACTTTAGTTAAGGAGAGAGTTAAGATGGAAAAAATGCTTGTAAGAGGCGTAACCAAGGATACAAATGTAGCAAGAGTTTCAATTATCGGTGTTCCCAATGAGCCCGGTATGGCATATAAGATTTTTGGCAAGCTTGCAGCTGAAAATATCAATGTTGATATTATTCTTCAGTCAGTTGGCAGAAACGATACAAAGGATATTACCTTCACAGTAGCAGCTGACCATGCTGAAGCTACAAAGGATATTCTTTCAAAGCTTGAGCTTACAAGCGACCTTAAGGTTGAGATTGACGCTGAGAACGTTGCTAAGGTTTCAGCAGTTGGTGCAGGTATGGAAACACATCCCGGCGTTGCTGCAAAGATGTTCCAGGCTCTCTTTGAGGCTGATGTAAACATTCAGATGATTTCTACATCTGAAATCAAGATTTCTGTTCTTATTGATAAGAAGGACGCTGACGATGCTGTTGCAGCTATCCACGCAGCATTCATTCCTGAAGAGAAATAAGATACAATCATATTAAACTATAAAAGATGGCTCACAAATTGAATTGACAATGTCAATTCCTATGCTTTTAGTGTGCAAAATGTAAATTTTGTAACTAATTTGTAACAAATTTCGCCTTTTTTATTGACATATATAATATATGGTGTTAGAATAAGGCGACTTAAAAATAGAACTAAAGGAGAATTACAATGAAAGCATGTAAGAAAATTGTTGCTCTGATTCTTGCGTTAGCTATGGTATTTGTTATTCCTTCAATGGCTTATGCAGCAGACGATACAGCAGAAGACGATTCAGTAGTAAGCGCAGCTAAGGTTGCTAATATGTACATTCTTTACTCAGTAGCTAACCCCAGCTGTCCTCACATGTGGATTTATATTGAGAATACCTCAAACAAGACCCTTATGGTAGGTCACTACAAGCTTCCCGCAGGCGAGGCAGTATCTATCGGTAACTGGAAGGACAGAGGTAACGGTGGCGGTGTTCACTACAACCTTGAAAGATATTGGGTTAAGGACGAAACCTACTCCAGAACTATCTACCTTAAGACAACTCTTACAGAGCTTGAGGTTTCCAGCATTTCAGCTTGTATCGATACTCACGATACATGGAGCTGGGTTCACAACTGTGCATGGCTTGCAACAGCAATCTGGAACAGAGGCTCAATAATGCTTATCCCCTTCCTTCTTTCACCAACACTTGGTCAGCTCTTTATGATTCTTTATGGTGCAAAGGACCTTGACTTCCACATCCAGAAGCTTACAAACGGTAAGAAGTGCTACAAGCACACAGCAGACGGCCTTGTAAGTGTTAACAGCGGTGCTCTTTACACAACAACAGGCGTTTAATTTAATTAACATTTAAGCGGAGATTCGTTCTCCGCTTTTTGTTTTTAATATAAAACGAGGTAAACCAACAGTCGGTTTACAAATTATAAATCCGGGCTATAATGAAATTGAAAGGGGGACTTATATGGATGCTGAAAAAACAGGCAGCTTTATCTGTGAGAGCAGAAAAAAGAAGGGCATGTCGCAAAAAGAACTGGCAGAGAAACTGAATATTACCGATAAAGCCGTAAGCAAATGGGAAAGAGGCCTTTCGTTTCCCGATATATCTTTGCTTATACCCATATCGGAAACTCTTGAGGTTACATTGTATGATTTATTGACCGGAGGTATTGAAAATGAATAAGAATGAAGCTGAATCCGTAATTAAGGAAACAATCGAATACGCAAATAACGAAATTGAGAAAAGCAATAAAAAAAGAAAAAAAGAAGAGAAGCTCATCAGCAATGTGCTGAGTATCGCATTGATTCTTGTTGCTTTGGCAGCATTTATCAGTACAAAGCTTTTTACCTCAGATGAGGCAATGGCAGCAACTGCACTTATGTCAGCAGCTTCACTCATTGGCATTGT
>JAKSQR010000004.1 GCA_024404065.1 Clostridia bacterium
AAACAACGGAGCAGTGTTGAACTGCTCCGCCGGAAAATTTATGAGTAAATTAAATTATTCGCTCTTCATTTCAAGGAGCTTTGCTTTGCCTTCATAAGCAGCAACAGATACTTTGATTGAATCAAAGATAGCAGCCTTGATATCGTCTTCAGTAGCGCCACGCTCTTCAGCATACTTTCTGTCGATGAAGAGGTTGTAATCCATGATGTCAGGAAGATGGTCAACATCGATACCTGATTCAATACCCTTAGCAGCATATTCCTTCTTAACGCTGCCAAGACCCATTCTCATCATCCATGGGGGAATGCTAAGGATCTTTCTGTTAGCGCCCATTCCTCTTGCATCGTAAACGATTTTAAGGAATTCTTTCCATGTCTGGTTGTACATACCGATAGGTGTAGCTTCAAAGCCCTGATTTGCTCTTTCAGCTGAACCGCAGATAACTTCACCAACCTGACGGCAGGTAAGCATTGCTGTACCACCACCGGGATACATTGTGAGGGGAAGCTTATCCATCATCTTAATCTGCTCAATAAGGATAACCCAAACAGGCTTTCTGCCGGGCTGAGTACCGAAGATGTAAGGAAGCTCAAGAACTTCAACGCTGAAGTTTTCGTCACACATATCTTCGCAAACCTTTTCCTGTGCGATTCTTGATCTGATGTAGGGGTTGTACTTTGTGCACTCTAATTCAGGCTTAATCTTATCAAGGTATGAGAAGTAAGAACCGAGAACAACAGCTCTTCTTAAGCCTGCCTTCTTGCAGAGAGGTAACATTCTCTCAAGGGGAGCGATGTTGAATTTCTTATATGCTTCGTAAACAGGAGCAGGGAATTCAACTCTTTCGTCAATACCAGCAGCAAAGATGAATACTTCGTTGCCTTTGAGCATTTCAAGGATTTCTTCATCACTCTTCTTGTTGATATCGCCCATGATGAGGTCCATCTCTTCGGGGATAGGAGCTCCTTCGGGGAGAGGGGGAAGAGCAACAGAAGTTACCTTGTGGCCATGCTTGATGAGCTGGATAGCAGCTTCACAACCAAGAAGACCAGTACCGCCAATCATAAATACATTCATTGGAAAATCCTCCTTAAATAATACATGCGTAATAATATTATAACAAAATATTTATTTAGTCAAGCAAAAATTAGGCAATGTTACATCATAGCGGTTATTGATAAAATACACAGTTTTAATCGGGCATAAAAAATCTCCCCTGAATGAACAGGGGAGAAATAAGAATTATTCAAATGCTAACTTTATCAGTCTTCGTTTTCTTCTCTGATTTTATCAATCATTTCATCAGAGATAGTCTGGGTTTCACCGTGCTTAACCTGTGACATGCAAAGAAGTGCAAGTGCGAAGCAAACGGGGCAGTAAACAAAGAGTGACCAGTAGTTAGGCTCACCAGTTGAGCCGATTGCCTTAGTAGCGTCAAACATAGCACCAACAACAACGGGACCTACGATAGAAGCAGAGAAGGTAGCTGTGTAGTAGTAGCCTGTGAAGGTACCAACTCTTTCCATACCACCGATTTCAAGTACAAGGGGAAGGGTGTTGATTGTAACGAATGCAATGAAGATACCGCCAAAGATAATTGCAACATAAAGAAGTACCATTGCCTTTGTAAGGAAGTAAGCAAGGAAGAGTACAAGTACGCCTATCCAGCCACCCATAATGGTTTTCTTTCTGCCGAATTTCTGACCAAGCTTACCTGCAGGGATAGCACCTATAACGGTAGCTGCTGCAAAGAGGGTAATGATAAGTGAAGCATTTGCCTCTGTGAAACCAAGCTCATACTTTGCAAAGGTTGTAAAGTAAGTGTTGATTGAGTCTGTTGCGTTTGAGTTGAAGAAAAGAGCTACAAGCATAAAGATAAGGCTCTTGATTTCGCCCTTTGTAAGGTTCATAGCTTTAACGCCTGTTTTACCTTCTGCCTTAGCCTTGTTCTTTTCGTACTCAGCCTGAATTTCTGCGGACTCTGCCTTTGAAATTCTGTTATCAGGCTCACGTACTACAAATACAACAACAAAGAGGCAAAGTACCATGATGATGGCACCGAAAAGGAATACGTTATTTCTTATAGCTGCTTCGCTTGTGCCTTCGGGCATAAGCATTGTGATAATTTTACCTGCGAGTGTACCAAGTACAACACCAACGCCGCCCATAATGTTGATAACTGCGTTACCTTCGCCTCTGATTTCTGAGGGAGTGAAGTCAGGCATAAGGGCAACAACGGGTGAACGCCATGTGGACATAATGAAGTTGAATACAATAATATCAAGCATCAGTACGCCGAGTATGCTGATTCTTGGAATGAAGATGAAAAGAAGTGCGCAGAGGGGAACACCATACATCAGGAAGGGAGTTCTCTTACCAAATCTTGTGTGAGTTCTGTCTGAGATTCTGCCGAAAAGGGGCTGGAATACAACACCGAAAACATTATCAATAACCATGATAATACCAACAGCTGTACCTGACCATGCAAGGTTAGCTATGGTTGAGTTTTCCTTGAGGATAAGGGGAACATAGGCATTGTAAATAATCCATGCAATCTGTACTGCCATAAAGCCGAAGCCTGTAAAGGCAGTGTGCAGATAATTGAGCTTGCCGTTAGGCTTAGCACAATAAAGTGTGTTTGAATTCATTTGTCTTTCTCCTTTTTTGGTGGGTTTTAGCACACACCCCACCTATTGTAATGGGTATTATAGCACCTTTATCGCAATAAATAAATACTTAATTTATCCTAATTTCGTTGGTCAAATTCGCTTTATTGACTAAAAATAAGCAAAGTGATATAATCACAAAAAATTCAGGAGGTGGCAAAGTGGACTTTACAGAAAACACAATTGAGAGTGAGATTTTGTTTGAGGGTAAAATTTTAACTCTTAAAAAGGATAAAGTCAGCCTGCCCAATGGCGGCACCTCATTCAGAGAGATAGTTGAGCATCACGGCGGTGTATGTATTGCACCCATTACTGATGATAACGAATTTATCTTTGTGCGTCAGTACAGATATGCTTACAGCGAAATGGTGCTTGAGCTTCCTGCAGGTAAGCTGGAAAAAGGGGAGGATAACCTTGATGCCGGCATACGTGAGCTGGAGGAAGAAACAGGCATGGTTGCGGATAAGATAATCAGCCTGGGTCATTGCTATCCTTCGCCCGGCTATACAAATGAATATATCTATCTTTATGCTGCAAAGGGTCTGCACGAAACAGAGCAGAAGCTTGATGCGGATGAGTTTCTTGCCCTTGAAAGAATCCCTGTTGAAAAAGCAGTTGAGATGGTAATGAATAACGAAATATATGACTCAAAAACCCAGATAATAATTCTGAAGGTTAATGAGCTTATGAAAAAGGGTGAAATCTGATGAGTAAGGTAATACTTGCATCTTCTTCCCCAAGAAGGAGAGAGCTTCTTGACAAGGCAGAGATTAAATACTCACTTTGTATCAAGAGTGTAGACGAAAAAATTCCCGTAGGTATGAGCGCTGATGAGGCTGTTGAATACCTTGCATTGCTTAAGGCAGAGGCAGTTTCACAGGTCAATGATGAGGCTGTTGTAATAGGTGCAGATACAGTAGTAGTGCTTGATGGCGAAATTTTAGGTAAGCCCGCAAATGAGGAAGAGGCAATCAATATGCTTTTAAGCCTTTCAGGCAGAGAGCATAAGGTTATTACAGGCGTTGCACTTGTTCGTGGTAAAAGGCACAAGGCTTTTCATGTAACCACAAAGGTTAAGTTTTATGATATAGGCTACAGTGAGGCTGTACATTATGTAAAATCAGGTGAGCCTATGGATAAAGCAGGTGCTTATGGCATACAGGGCAAGGGCGGAATTTTTATAGAAAAAATTGATGGCGATTACTACAATGTGGTAGGTCTTCCCATTGCAAGGCTTGTAAGAGAGCTGAGAGTATTTCAGGGCGAAGGTGAATGATAATGGCAGAGGAGATAAACAGCATTTCTGTGCTTAAATCAGGGCTTCAGAAATTTGAGGCATATATAGTTTCTTCCACCGAAAATATCAGATACCTGACCGACTTCAGCTTAGATGATGGCTACCTGATTATCACAGATAAAAAGGCATATCTTTTTGCCGATGGAAGGTACATTGAAGCGGCTGAAAATGAAGCAAAAAACTGTGATGAAATTGTGCTTCTCAAAAAGGCATCTGAGCAGCTTAATGAAATACTGAAAAACGCAGGCGTATCAAGGGTTTACACAGAGGGCGAAAAGCTTTCAGTTGCAGATTTTCAGAGCCTTAAAAAGTGGCTTGAATGCGAAGTGAAATCCGAAAAAACTGATGATGAAATCAAAGCCCTGAGAAGGGTAAAATCACAGGAAGAAAAAAGCAGAATTATTGCCGCTCAGCGCATAGCAGAGAGAGCCTTTGAGCATATACTCACCTTCATCAGGGAAGGAGTTACGGAGAATGAAATCCGCCTTGAGCTTGAGTACTTTATGCTTAAAAACGGAGCGGAGGATTTATCCTTCAAAACTATCGCTTTAAGTGGCAGAAATACATCTATGCCCCATGGTGTGCCTACCGATAAAAAGGTAGAAAAAGGCGATTTTGTCACTATGGATTACGGCGCAATGGTAAAGGGCTATCACAGTGATATGACCCGCACAGTTGCAGTAGGCTTTGTAAGGGAAAAGCAGATTGAAATATACAACACAGTGCTTGCTGCACAGCAGGCTTGCTATGAAGCAGTAAAAGCGGGTATTTCCTGCAAGGATGCAGATGCAGCCGCAAGGCAGGTAATTGAGGAAGCCGGCTATGGTCAGTTTTTTACTCACAGCACAGGTCACGGTGTAGGCATTGATATTCATGAGGCGCCTAATCTTTCACCCCGCAGTGAGCTTATTCTCAAGGCAGGGGATGTGGTTACAGATGAGCCCGGTATTTATATTCCAGGTGTGTTTGGTGTAAGAATTGAAGATATGCTTTACGTAACCGAAGATGGTTGCGAAAACCTGACAAAGGCAGAAAAATCACTGATTGTACTGTGATTTTTGAAAAATATCTTGAAATACATAGAAAAATAGTATATTATAAGTCCGTTAAACTAAATTTCTTTATTAAGAAGGAGAAAAATTTATGGTATCAGCAGGCGATTTCAGAAATGGTGTTACCTTCGAAATGGAAGGTAAAGTTTACCAGATTATCGAATTCCAGCACGTTAAGCCCGGTAAAGGCGCTGCATTCGTAAGAACAAAGATCAGAGACGTTGTTGGTGGCGCAGTTGTTGAGCGTACTTTCAACCCCACAGATAAGTTCCCCACCGCTTACATTGAGCGTAAGGATATGGAATACTCATACAACGATGGCGATCTTTACTACTTCATGGATCCTGAAACATACGATATGGTTCCCATCGGCGCAGCTACTCTTCCTGACAGCTTCAAGTTTGTTAAGGAAAACGAAACCTGCCGTATTCTTTCATACAAGGGCAGCGTATTCGGTGTAGAGCCCCCCAACAATGTTGTTCTTCAGGTTACCCAGACAGACCCCGGCTTTGCTGGCAACACAGCTACTAACGCTACTAAGCCCGCAACTGTTGAAACAGGTGCTGAGGTTAAGGTTCCTCTCTTTATCGAAGAGGGCGAAATGATTCAGATCGATACAAGAACTGGCGAATATCTCTCAAGAGCATAATTGCCTCTTTATTAAATTTCCGATTGGAGGGAATACTATGTCAATGACAGAAAAGGTTGCTTATCTCAAGGGCCTTGCAGATGGTATGGAGCTTGGTGAAGGCAAAAATGAAAAGCTTCTTAAGGCAATAATCGACACACTCGGCGAAATGGCAGAGACAGTTGATGATATTGATGGTGATCTTGATGCTTTCTGTGAGCAGCTTGACGCTGTTGATGAAGACCTTGCAGAGCTTGAAGAAGTTTTCTATGATGATGACATCGATTATGACGATGATTATGATTTTGATGACGACTTTGAGTATGAAGACGGCTTATATGATGTTGAATGTCCTTCCTGCGGCGAAGTAATCACAGTTGATGAAGAGATACTTGAAGAGGGTGGCATTGAGTGCCCCGCTTGCGGTGAAAATCTTGAATTTGACTTTGAATACGACGAGGACGAAGAAGAATAATTCTTACAAAGCTTCCCCACTCAGCTGAGTGGGGATTTTTTGATTTTCAGCAGAGTTGTTTGTTGACAATTCAATATTTATTATTACAATATATTTCAGAGGTGATTTTATGGAGCCCGTAATTCTCAGAGAAATATATCTTATCCGCCATGGCGAAAGCCTTAGTAATATAGGCATCGGCACAGATACACCTGAGGGCAATTTTGACCCCCTGCTTTCTCCCCTTGGTGAAAAGCAGATTGAGTCCGCAGGCAAGTATCTTGCTGAAAAAGAGCTGGATGTTTTATACTCCAGCGGTTTAAGAAGGGCGGTGCAGACTGCGGCGGCAGTTGCAAAATATCAGCCGAAGGCAAATGAAGTAAATCTTATGCCGAAGCTTTGCGAAATAAGTATATCCCCCGACTATAAAGGTCACACACTTGATGAGCTTAAAAGCCTTGTGCCTCAGGCAAAGCTTAAGTATGCAGATGGTATAGAAAAAGAGAATTTTGCTGTGCCGGACCCCACTCCATGGGAGGATGAGGCAAGGTATTTTAACAGAGTTAAGGAAGTGCTTGACTATATAGATGAAAGATATAATAATGGGGAAAAGGTAGGCATAGTATGCCACGCAGGGCTTATGACCTATTTTATCTTTTACATTTTAGGCTACCGTGATGCACAGCCGAATATGGATTTCAGCCTCTATAACACAAGCATTACAAAAATCAGATTTTATAAGCCCGGCACATACCCTTATGGTGATGTGATTTTCAGATACATAAACAGAGTAAACCATCTTGAGAAATACCCCGTAGATAAAGAATAAGCTGCAAGGCCTCACATTGTGAGGTCTTATTTTTTGCCGTAATGCAGTTTGCAATACAGAAAAATACTATGTGAAAAGTTGCCAAAAAATTATAAGCAATTTTGCGCTTTATTCCAAAAATATTTTACTCATATTGTTTAATGTTGCTTATTATATTTATTTATGCTATATATTATAATATATAATTATAATGGGGGTGTATGTGTGCAGTCTTACATAATCATAGGTTTGCTTGTGGTTGCAATCATTTTGCTTATAGTGCTTATCGTAAAGTCTTTTCTCAGTAAAGACGACAGCACTCAGAAGGCAATTGATAATGTAGGCAATGGTCTTAATCTGCTTTCACAGCGTATGGATTCAGAGTTTGAGCGCTCACGCCGTGAAACTGCCTTCACCCAGAATAATATGAGGGATGAAACCTCAAAAGCTCTTGAGGCTATGAATAAAAAAATTGAGGATTTCCGCCTTGATAATTCAGAGCGTCAGAAAAAGATGGAGCTTGCAGTGCTTACCACCCTTACTCAGCTGAGGGATAAAAATCAGGAGCAGAATGAAAAGCAGACAAAGGCTATGAATGAAGCTGTTGATAAAATGAGGGAGAGCAACGAAAAGAAGCTGGAGGAAATGAGGCAGACAGTTGACGAAAAGCTGACAGCTACTCTCTCCACAAGATTGGATTCCTCATTCAAAACTGTATCTGACCGTCTTGAGAATGTTTATAAATCTCTTGGTGAGATGAAGGAGCTTTCAAACGGAGTTACTTCCAACGTAACCGCCCTTAACAGAGTGCTTACAAATGTTAAGGCAAGAGGCACATGGGCAGAGGTTCAGCTTGGCTCAATACTTGACCAGACTCTGCCGGGTATGTATGAAACCAACTTCCAGTCCATTCCGAATTCAAATGACAGAGTTGAGTTTGCAGTAAGAATACCATCTAACGAAGGCACTATCACTTACCTGCCTATAGATTCAAAATTCCCCATGGAGGATTATATCCGTCTTTGCACCGCAGCAGATTCAGGGGACAGCGACGCACTTAATCAGGCCCGCAAGGCTCTTGAAAACAGAGTGCTCAGTGAAGCAAAATCCGTAGCGAAGTATATAAATGTACCACTCACTACTCCCTTTGCTATTTTGTACCTTGCTACTGAAGGGCTTTATGCAGAGATTTCAGCCTCACGCAGTGGCGTAGCCGAAAGGATTCAGTCAGAATATAACGTTATGCTGGCAGGTCCTTCCACAATAACCGCACTGCTTAATTCCCTTTCGCTTGGATTCAGGGCAGTGGCAATTAACGAAAAGGCCAATGAGGTCAGGGCGCTTCTTGGCGCCGCAAAGCAGCAGTATGATAAGTTTGGTGATTTGCTTGCAAAGGCCCGCAAAAAGATTGATGAGGCAGGCAAAACTCTTGATGAGGCAGACCACAGAAATAAAATCATACGCAAAAAGCTTGGCAATGTAGAGGAAATTGACGGCAGCGATGCCGACAATATATTAGGGTTAAATGAAAATTCAGATAACTTAATTCAGGAGGAAACAACATGAAATCAGCAAAAGAAATCCTTGCTCAGATGACACTTGAAGAAAAGGCTATGATGTTAGATGGCCTTGATTACTGGCATCTTCAGGGCATGGAGCAGTACGACATTCCCGCAGTAATTGCAACAGATGGCCCTCACGGTCTTCGTCTGAAGGACTACAACAAGGGCGGCGACAGCCTTAATAACTCTGTTCCTTCAATCTGCTTCCCTCCCGCATGCGCAACAGCAGCATCATGGGATGAGGACGCTATTTATGAAATGGGCGTAGCTCTTGGTAAAAAGTGCCTTAAGGAAGGCGTTGGCGTTATCCTTGGCCCTGGTATCAATATGAAGAGAAGCCCTCTTTGCGGCAGAAACTTTGAGTATTTCTCAGAGGACCCCGTACTTGCAGGTAATATGGCAGCTGGCCTTATCAACGGTGTACAGAGCATGGGCATTGGTACATCAATCAAGCACTTTGCAGTAAACAGCCAGGAAACACGCCGTATGACAGTAAACGAAGTTGTTGACGAAAGAGCTTTACGTGAGATTTATCTTGCTGGCTTTGAGCTTGCTATCAAAAAGGCAAAGCCCATGACAGTTATGAGCTCATATAACAGAATCAACGGCACCTATGCTTCTGAAAACAAGCACACTCTCACAGAGATTCTCCGTGACGAATGGGGCTATGAAGGTATGGTAGTATCTGACTGGGGCGGCATCAATAACAGAGTTGATGGTGTTAAGGCTGGTAATGACCTTGAAATGCCCTCATCAGCAGGCGTTGGCACAGCAAAGATTATTGCTGCTGTTAAAGATGGTACACTTGACGAGGCAGATGTTGATAAGTGCGCTCTCAGAGTACTTGAATGTATTGAAAAGTGCGTAAAGGCAGCACAGCCCGGTTACGAATATAACGACCTTGATGACCAGCCTCTTGCAAGAAAGATTGCAGGTAAGTGCATGGTACTTATGAAAAATGAAGACAGCATTCTTCCCCTTGCAAAGGATAAGAAGATTGCAGTTATCGGTGATATGGCTAAGCATCCCAGATATCAGGGTGCAGGCTCATCACAGATTAACGCTACTCAGATTGACAACGCTTATGATGAGCTTGTTAAGATGGGCTATGATGTTGAATATGCTCAGGGCTATGAAGCATCAATCAAGAAGGAAAAGAAGAATCCTCCCCTTATCAAGGCTGCAGCAGAGCTTGCAGGCAAGTGCGATATCGCAGTTGTATTTGTAGGCCTTACTGACGACTTTGAGTCAGAGGGCTTTGACAGACAGCACATGGATATGCCCGCATCACACAACACTCTTGTTGAAGAGGTTGTTAAGGCTAACCCCAACACAATAGTTGTACTTGCAGGTGGCTCACCCGTAGCTCTTCCCTGGAATGACAGCGTTAAGGCAATTCTTAACAGCTACCTTGGTGGTCAGGCAGGCGGCGGCGCAGTTGCTGATATCCTCAGCGGTGCAGTTAACCCCTCAGGTAAGCTTCCCGAAACATATCCCGTTAAGTATGAGGATACTCCCGCTTATAATTTCTACCCCGGCAACCCTGCATCTGTTGAGCACAGAGAGGGTATCTACATTGGTTACAGATATTATGATAAGGCTAAGAAGGCAGTTGCATACCCCTTCGGCTATGGTCTTTCATATACAACATTTGAGTATTCTGACCTTCAGCTTGATAAGTCTGAAATGGCTGACAGCGATAAGCTCAAGGTTTCATTCAAGGTTAAGAATACAGGCTCAGTAGCAGGTGCTGAAGTTGCTCAGATTTATGTTGCTGATAAGGAGAGCACAATTTACAGACCTGAAAAAGAGCTTAAGGCATTCAAGAAGGTTTACCTTGAAGCAGGCGAAGAGAAGGAAGTTTCTGTTGAGCTTTGCAAGAGAGCATTCGCATTCTGGAATGTTGCAGTTAATGACTGGACCGTTGAAAGCGGTGCATTTGATATTATCGTTGGTGCTTCCAGCCAGGATATCAAGCTTACAGCTACTGTAAACGTTACTGCAGAGGCAGTTGAAATTCCTGACTACTCAAAGACAGCTCCCGCATACTACACAGCAGATGTTCAGAATATCTCTGCAGAGGAGTTTGTAGCAGTTCTCGGCAACGAGCTTCCCGTATCAGATTACGATCCTGAGTCACCTGTTGCTCTTACTGACAGCTTTGAGTCCGCAGCAAGAACAAAGAACGGTATGAAGATGTTCAAGCTCATGAAGACAGTTGTTCCTGAGGGCTTTGCTCAGGCTATTGCTCTTCAGGTTCCTCTTAAGAACTTCATCAGCATGTCAGGCGGCGTTTGCAGCGAAAGCATCGCACTTGGTCTTTGCAAGGTTCTTAATGGCGAAAAGGGCGGTATCCGTCAGATTATGAAGGGCATCCCCAAGGCTCTCAAGGACGTAGGTCCTTTCCTTAAGACAATCTAAGCCTAACTGAAGGAAGATTTTTGAAATGAAAAAAAATAAATGGTTAAGGCTGTTTTCAACTGTTATGGCGCTGGTAATTATTATTGCCAGCCTGCCATTGATTGCGAATGCAGAGGAAACCACAGTACATTTTGGTGTATTTTCAGATGCACACTTTTTTGCAGACAGCCTTAAAGGCGATAACCGCCAGGCATATAAAGATTTTACCATTGCCAAAAGCAAGGAGTATACAGAGAATTACTCTCTTGTAAATAACGCTCTTGACGGCATACTCAGAAATGCAGAGATGGATGGAGCAGATTATCTGCTTATCCCCGGCGATATGACAAAAGACGGCGAGTACGAAAGCCATGTTGCCCTTGCAAAAATTCTTGAGGATTGGCAGGCAAAAACAGGTATACCCGTTTTTGTTACAAATGGTAACCACGATGTTAATAATAGTGATGCCTGCACATTTGTAAATGGTGTAAAAGAGGAAGGCAGAAAAACCACACCTGAAGAATTCAGGGAGATTTATAAAAACCTTGGCTTTGACAAGGCAGACGCTTTCTTTACACCCAAGGGCTACTCTGAGGATTATGATGGCATTAAGGGCGGTATGCTTTCTTATGCAGCTGACTTAGGTGATGCCTACAGACTCATTGTAGTTGATACAAGTATCTACTCAGTAGATAATGGTGCAAAGGAAACCGAGCACCTTACAGACGGTCAGGTTGGTGATGACCTGCTCAAGTGGGTTGTTGCTCAGGCTAATGAGGCAACCGCAAAGGGTAAAACCCCCCTTGTAATGCAGCACCACAACCTTGTACCTCACATGGATATAGAAGAGGCAACCTTCTGGGCATTTGTATGCTGGGATTGGGAGAGAATAGCTGATACCTATGCAGATGCAGGTATCCATTATGTTTTCACCGGTCACCTTCACGCAAGTGATACAAGCGCTCACGTAAGTGATAACGGCGAAGAGATTACAGATATCCTTTCACCTACACTTACTGGCTACCCCAACTATTTCAGAACCATGGATATCACTACCGACGGCAAAAATACCACTCTTGAAATGGTAAACCACGATATAGATGAGTATCAGCCCGTTGTAAGTGAAGATGGTAAAGAATATCCAAGGCCATATAAATACACAGCATCTATGGACCAGACCTTCGGTAATGATATAGGTGATTTTGTAGAAAGAACCATAGGTGACCTTATCTATAATTACTTTGGTCAGATTCAGGAGGCAGGCGGCATTGTAAACTTCCTTACCTTTATGGGTATTGACGTTGAAAAGCTGCTTATAGATTTAATCGGCACAAATGGTCTTGCAGTAGGCAAGGCAAATATCCTTACCGTAAGCGGAAATGCAATGAGCTTTATCCGTGACCTTGACAGCCAGATTATGGCAAACTACGTAAGTGACCCCAAGGGCACAATGGATAAGCTGATGGCACTTATTGATAAGCTGCTCAATATGCAGGTAAGCTCTTACCCCTGCACTCTTAATGCTGAGCTTCTCGGCAAGGAGTATTACACAGGCAAGCCCTGTACCTTAGGTGAGTATGCTACCTCAGCACTTCTCCTCTACTATGGCGGTGACGAAAACTGCTATGGTGAGCCCGGTTATGAATACCTTGAGGATACAATAAAGAAATTCTACACAGGTGAGAATGCAGAGCTTGTATTCACCACCCTTATAGATGTATTACTCAATGACCTTATTGAGGATGAGATTTTAGCAAACCTTGATTTCAATGTAGATGCACTGTTCCCACAGGGCACAGCATTCTTTATTACCGCAAAGCTTATCCAGAAGATAATTGAAACAGCACTCGGCGGTAACAACAGCTACTTAAATCTTATCAACTCCGTACTTGGTCTTGATATTGTTCCTGAGGGTTATAACTCAATCAACGATATACTTGATACATTACTTCTCAAAAAGTACCTTACCAAGAGCCAGTATGTGGCTTGGGGCGCTACAATGGGATGGATGATAAAGAGCCTTATCTTTGATGAAAACCCTGAGAAGAAGGGCGATAACAATATAACTGTTACCTATTCAGGCAAAAAGCCTGTTGAGGCTACACAGGAAAATTATCGTCTGCCAAGCAATGTTGTAATGAACCTGACTGATGATAACACTACATCTGTTACCATCACATGGGCTACAAAGTACAGCATTACCGATACTGATATTGAGCTTATTGATTACAGTGCAAATCCTCAGTTCAGCGGTAAGGCTACAAAGAGTAAGAATATAATTTCATCTTACGAAAGCACTCACAGAAGCTATCCCGGTGCAAACTTCGGCTTTATCGGTTTCTTTGACCTTAGTAAAGAGTACATTAAGCATGTAATCACAATTAAGGACCTTGAGCCCGGCAAGAAGTACAGCTACCGTGTAGGCTCCGAAAAATATGGCTGGTGGAGTGAAGCCGGCACAATCACAATGGCCGGCGGCGATAAGGAAGCATTTACCTTTATCGGTATAACTGACCCACAGGCACAGTGTGAGAGCCAGTATGAAACTTATGCAGGTGTAATGAAGGCGGCATCAGCCCTTTACCCCGATGCAAGGTTTACAGTTTCAAGTGGTGACCAGGTTGACCTTGGCACTACCTCAAAGCAGTGGAGCTATTTCTTCAACTCAACCAATACATTTATGAATATGCCCTTTATGCCTGCAACAGGTAACCACGAGGATGATGGTGCAGTGCTTAAAGAGAATTTCACCCTGCCCGGAGTACCAAAGCAGGATGAAACCACAGGTACATATTATTCATACGATTATAATGGTGTTCACTTCACAGTGCTTAACACCAATGACCTTGATGACGATAAAGACTTAAGCGACGCACAGATTAACTGGCTTAAGGAGGATATCAAGGGCAGCAATGCAAGGTGGAAGGTTGTTATACTCCACAAGGCATTATATGCTAACGGCATATACTACAAGGATAAAGAAACTGTTGCTTTAAGGCAGCAGCTCAGCGTACTGCTTCCATCACTCGGTGTGGATTTAGTACTTCAGGGTCACAACCATGTTTATACCCGCACAGATGTTATGAAGGCAAACTGTGTAGTACCCTGCAACACTGAAACCGTTAAATATAACGGTCAGGAATATAAGATGAAGGTAAACCCCAATGGTACAATTTACTCCATCGTTAATTCCTCAAGTGTAAAAGAGTACGCAATGGCAAACCAGAAGGATTGCGATAAGTATTACCCAACAGCTGAATGCGTAGTTGATAATGAGTATCCCATGTTCTGCGCAATTACTGTGGATGGTGATAACCTTTACTACAGCGCATATCAGGTTAAGGATGGTAAGGCTGAGCTTGCAGATTCCTTTGGCATTAAAAAAGATGGCGACCCCACAAAGAATATATTTGATAAGCTTATGGAGTTTATCCTTGGTAAGCTGAATATCAAGTATACATGGAAGATTGGCAATTTCTTCCTTAAAATATTTGCCCCTGTAATTAAATTAATCAGCAGAGTCTGATATATTGCACCCGCCTCACAGCGGGGCGGGTGCGTGATTTTTGAATTAGCCATTTATCATAAGATTAAACCTTGAATTAACCCTGTGATAAAGTGTTAATTCTTTACGGAAAGGAAATGATAAAGAATGAAAAAAATATCATTTGGCGAAAAGATAGGATACGGCGTAGGTGCAGTAGGTCTTGACCTGAGCTACGGTCTTTTCTACTCCTATCTTTCATTCTATCTTACAAACGGACTTGGCATAAGCCCCATATTTATGCTTATACTTGCACCCCTTGCAAGGTTATGGGATGGCATTAACGACCCTATGATGGGCTCACTTGTTGACCGCACCCGCACAAAGATGGGCAGATACCGCCCCTGGATTTTAACAGGTGCAATACTTAACGGCGTTGTACTTGCTCTTATGTTTAATAACAGATTTGCTGCAAACTCTGTTGGTCTTTATGTGGCAGTTGCAGTATTCTATGTACTTTGGGGTATGACAAATACCCTTGCAGATATTCCTTTCTGGAGTATGATTCCCTCCCTTGCAACTGAGGAAAAGGACAGAAACCTGGTTTCCACCATTGCCCGTGCCTTCTCAGGTCTTGGTCAGGGTATAGTTGAAATCCTTACACCTATTATTGTACTTGCTCTTTCAGGTGTAGCAGCAGAGAGCTACAAGGACCTTCCCTCTGATGCACTTAAAAAGGGCTTCGGCGGCTGGAGTATGATTGCTGCAGTATGCCTTGTAATTTTTGCAAGTGTCAGCGTGCTTTGCACAAAGGAGAGAAATATTGCTCCCAAGAGCACAGAGAAATTCTCATTCAAAAAGGCACTCAGCCTTATTGGCCATAACGACCAGCTTCTTATCTTTATGCTGTTTGCTATGATTTCAAACTGCGGCTTCTATATGACCTCAGGCATTGGTATTTATTACTTTGCTCAGGTACAGGGCGACCTCAGCCTTAAATCCACCTTCAGCCTTATGGGTACAGTAGGCTCAGTTATTTCAATACTTGTTATCCCTGTCTGCGGTAAGTTTATGTCAAACCGCAGCACCTATAAATTCTCACTTACCACTGCAATTCTTGGCTATGCAGGTATGGCAGCAATCGGCTACACAGTAGCAGATGTAAAGCTCCTTGGTCTTTTCTTCCTGATTACATCAATCGGTACAGGCAGTATGTTTGTAAACCAGACAGTTATGCTTGCAGATATAGTTGACTATGGTGAATATAAGCTTGGCGAAAGAAATCAGAGCCTTACCTTCAGTATGAAGGGCTTCCTTCAGAAGATGGCTTACACCATGCAGTCAATTATTATGTTTGCAACCTTTGCTGCAACAAAGTATGACTTCTCAGGTGATACAAACGCAACTGTACAGGTTGTTAATCCTCAGGCAGACAGTGCAATAAAATTCTTAATGTTTATTGTACCCCCCATTATGATGGCAATCTCACTTGTAATCTTCTCCACAAAGTTTAAGATTTATGGCGATTTCAAGCGTGAGATTCTTGACGCAGTTTCAGGTAAAAAAGCAGAGTTACAGTCAGGCGAAGCTGCTGATTAATAAAAATCAATTCCCCTGAAGGAGAAATGAAAAATGTCCACAACAACAAAAGAAGATATTTTCAAGGCTTTTATTGAGATACTTAAAACCAAGCCCTTTGATAAAATCACAGTAAGGGATATAGTAGAGGAATGCGATATAAACCGTAACACCTTCTACTACTATTACAGTGATATTTATGAGCTTCTTGAAGAGATATTCAAGATGGAGTTTGTTGAAATTGTTCCAAAGCACAGCAGTGGTTTCCGCTGGCTTGTAGGCTTTTCAAGAATGATTGAATCCTCCTATAGTAACAAGAAGATTATAAATAATATCTGCGCTTCAAAGAGCTTTGAGTACCTTGAAAACTATATGTTCAAATCCTGCCGTAACATTCTTTCTGACTATATGCACGATATGGCAGAGGGCAGGAATATAGATGAGGCTCAGCTTGAGTTTACAATTTCATTTTATCAGTATGCTATTATCGGCACGCTTTCAGAGTGGTACAGAACAGGTATGCCTGAGCCACCCGAGCAGATACTCAAGCAGTTTATAACTGTATTTGAGGGTATTGCTCCCGCACTTGAAAGGGCAGAGAAAAATGGTTCAGCTAATAAGTGAGGATGAGCACATAGCAGTTGTGCTTAAGCCTGCAGGTATGCTAAGCGAAGGGGAGGGTGCAAGCTCTGTAATTACAGCCCTTCGTGAAATGTGCGGCACAGAGATTTACCCCATTCACCGCCTTGATAAAGAAACAGCAGGTGTTATGGTGTATGCCAAAAATAAAAAGGCTGCCGCAAAGCTTTCTGAGCAGGTAAGAGAAAATAAAATACACAAAAAATACTATGCGGTTTTAACTGCTGTGCCTGAGGTTAAAGAGGCAACCCTTGAGGATTTACTCTTTCGGGATAAGCAGAAAAATAAAACCTATGTAGTTAAAAGAATGCGCAAGGGCGTAAGGGATGCATCCCTTAGCTACGAGATAATCGGCACAAGCGAAAATCTTGCCCTTGCAGATATAACTCTTAAAACGGGCAGGACCCATCAGATAAGAGTGCAGTTTGCTTCACGGAAAATGCCACTTTACGGTGACGGAAAATACGGAGGAGGCGGAGGAAAGCTTGCACTGTTTTCCTACTCTCTTTCATTCAGCCACCCTGTAACAGGTGAGCAGATATGCTTTACAGCAAAGCCGGATACAGCAATATATCCGTGGAATTTATTTGAGGAGAAATTATGATTTATTATTTTTCAGGCACAGGCAATTCACGCTATGCAGCGGAAAAAATTGCCCGCCTTACAGGTGATAAATGCGTAAATATAGCATCAATTTATAAGGGCACAGTAGGCTCCGTTTCAGGCAGAAATGATGTAACAGGCTTTGTATTTCCCGTTTACTTTTCAGGTATGCCGGAGATGGTAAAGAGATTTGCCTCTCACCCCGAAATCAAAGAGAAGCTTGCACCTTATGTGTTTGCAGTAATCACCTGCGGTGGTGATGCTGCGGCAGCAGACCTTGCCCTTGAAAAGGCACTTGGCAGAAAGCTGGATTTAAGCGCCTCATTACTTATGCCGGATAACTATGTAATTGCCTATAATCCTTCCACAAAGGAGGATGCTATTGAAAGGCTCAAAAAGGCAGATGCAAAGCTTAGCGGTATTGCAGACAGAATTTTAAGAAGAGAGAAGCATAGTCGCAAAAGCAGTAAGGCAAAGGCTCTTTCCATTGCTATGTACCCATTTTATAATTTATTCCGCACCACTCTTTTCTTTAAGGCAGATAAAAAGTGTAACTCCTGCGGGCTTTGTGAAAGGCTTTGCCCTGAGGGAGCTATTGAAATACAAAACGGCAAACCCGTATGGATTAAAAATAAATGTCAGCACTGCACAGGCTGTATCAACACCTGCCCTCAGGAGGCAATTCAGTTTACCCGCTTTACTGAAAGCAGAGGCAGATACAGTATAACCAAGCTGAAATAAGGAGATTATTATGATAGTAAGAGATGTATTCGGCACTACCGAAAAAGGCGAAAGAGTAGATATTTTCACAATTAAAAATTCAAGCGAAACCGCAGTTGATATTATTACTTATGGCGCAACCATCAACAGCATTTATGTAGCTGATAAAAATGGCGAATTTGCAGATGTACTTTGCGGCTTTGATACCATTGAGGGTCACGAAAAGCTTTCAAACTATCAGGGCATGACAGTAGGCAGATATGCTAACCGCATTGCAAACGGTGAGTTTGAAATAGATGGTGTAAAATATGAGGTAGTTAAAAACGAAAAGGGTATCACAAGCCTTCACGGCGGCGGAGAGCTCAGCCACGCAGTATGGAAGGCAATTATTATAGACGACTCAAGCCTTGAGATGACCTACACCAGCCCTGATGGTGCAAATGGCTTCCCCGGCAAGGTGGATTTCAAGGTAACATTTACCCTTCATGAGGATAATGCTCTTGAGGTTAAGTATTTTGCAGTAAGCGACAAAAAGACAGTTATCAATATGACAAACCACGCTTACTTCAACCTTGCAGGCAAGGGCGATATTCTTAACCACATGCTTAAAATAAATGCTGATGCCTACACTCCTACAGATGCTACAAGCATTCCCACAGGCGAAATCAGACCTGTTGAAGGCACCGCTTTTGACTTCCGTGAGTTTAAGCAGATAGGCAAGGAGATTCACGCTGACGATATTCAGCTTGACCAGTGCAAGGGCTACGACCACAACTTCTGCCTTAATGACGGTGACGATGCGGCAGCTATCGCTTACGACCCTGAAAGCGGCAGAATGATGGAGGTATTTACAGACCTTCCCGGTGTACAGCTTTATTGCGGTAACTTCCTTGACGGCACAAGACCAGGCAAAAAGGGTGAGCCCCTTATTCAGCACTGCGGCTTCTGCCTTGAAACACAGTATTACCCCAACACACCCAATATGCCCGCATTCCCACAGTGTACAGTAGATGCAGGCGAAAAATTTGAAAGCACCACAGTTTTCAGATTTTCTGTAAAGAAATAAGCAGGCAGGTTATTGCGGCAAGTGACCGAAGCCTTCAAATTAACAATAATTTACTCTTTAATTCACAAAATAGAAATATATTAGGGTTAAATTGATTTTGTAAACTAAAACCGGAGGGATTTTAATGGCTGCAGAAAAAATTCTTGTAGTTGATGATGATACAAATATTTGTGAGCTTCTCAGACTTTATCTTGAAAAAGAAGGCTATGAAGTTACAATTGCTAATAACGGCGGTGACGCTGTCAGAATATTCAAGGACCTTGACCCTGACTTAATGCTTCTTGATATTATGCTTCCCGTAATAGACGGCTGGCAGGTATGCAGAGAGGTAAGAAAGTTTTCTGAGAAACCCGTTATTATGCTTACAGCAAAGGGCGAAACCTTTGATAAGGTGTTAGGCTTTGAGCTTGGCGCAGATGACTATGTTGTTAAGCCCTTTGATGCAAAAGAGGTTATGGCAAGGGTTAAGGCTGTTCTTCGCAGAACAAGTGGACCCGCTAAGGCAGACCTTAAAGAGGTAAGATATGATAAGCTTATTATCAACCTTACAAACTATGAGCTTATAGTTGATGATAAAAAGGTAGATACACCTCCCAAAGAGCTTGAGCTTATTTATCACCTTGCATCAAACCCCAACAGAGTTTATACAAGAGACCAGCTTCTTGATGAGGTATGGGGCTTTGATTACTATGGTGACAGCCGTACAGTAGATGTTCACGTTAAGCGCCTTCGTGCAAAGCTTGAGGGTGTTTCCGAAAAATGGGAGCTTAAAACTGTATGGTCAGTTGGCTATAAATTTGCAACCAACGAATAATTGATTAAGAGAGGCGGACCGAATAAAAAGTCCGCCTGAAATTTTTGACAGGTGAAGCAAGTGGAAAATGAACAGAGAAAATTACGAAACCTGAAAAAGAGCAAAAAGAGAAAAAGGTTTTCAGGTCTGTTTCGTAAGCAGTTTGTTATAACCATATCTGTTGTGCTTCTCAGCTTCGTTTTTCTTGGCAGTGCTCTTATGGTGCTTGTTGCCGGCGTATGGATGAATGAAAAGCTGGATTTACTTGAGGAGAATACAAAGAGCGTTTCCAGAAATGCGGAGATGGTTTTAAGCTCACAGTTTAATGGTAACAAGGGTGGCGGTGCAGCCGCTCTTATCTACAATTCAATATCCCAGTCTTCAGAAATACTTGATGCGGATTTCTTTATTACCAATGAGCAGGGCGAGGTCGTATTCTGCAAAGAGATGGCTTATGAATATATGATGGGCGACGATGGCAGATGCTTTATACACGGCACTCAGAATATACCTGCTGATATAGTAAAATCCATCAGCAAGGGTCAGCAGTACAGAGCTACGGGCACAATGGATGGTCAGTTTGTAAACCAGACCTTTATTATAGGCTGCCCCCTCACCATAAAGGGTGAGTTTAAGGGCACAGTATTTGGTACTATGCCTGTTGCAAACGGCTTGCTGCCTTACATTTCAGGTATCTTCCGTATGTTCTCTCTTGCGTCACTCATTGCTTTTGTTATAGCCTTTGTGCTTGTTTATGCCGCAACCTACAGAATGGTAAGACCCTTAAGGCAGATGTCAGAGGCGGCAAAGCAGTATGCGGTAGGTGATTTCTCAAACCGTGTTACAGTTACACATTCAAGGCTTACAAGGGACGAGCGGACGGAGATTGATGAGCTTGCGGAGGCATTCAACTCAATGGCTACGGATTTATCCGCCCTTGAAATGTCACGCCGCAGCTTTGTTTCCAACGTATCCCATGAGCTTAAAACTCCTATGACAACCATAAGCGGTTTCATTGACGGCATACTTGACGGCACAATAGATAAAGAAAATCAGGATAAATACCTGAGCATAGTTTCTGATGAGGTCAAGCGACTTTCCCGCCTTGTAACGGGTATGCTTAATATGACAAAGCTTGAGGCAGGCAAAATGGAAATAAAGCCTGTTGAGTTTGATATAAGCGAAATGCTGTTTAATACCCTGCTTTCCTTTGAGCAGATTATTGAAAAAAGAAATATAGATGTACAGGGTCTTGAAGAGGTGACCGAAAACAAGGTTATTGCCGATAAGGATATGATAAATCAGGTTGTTTATAATCTTGTGGATAACGCAGTAAAATTCACCCCTGACGGTGGCTGCATAACTGTTGCCTCAAAAAGCGATGCAGAAAAGGCAATTATTAAAATCAGAAATACAGGCAATGGCATTGCCCCTGATGAAATAAATAAGATTTTTGAAAGATTTTATAAGGTTGATAAATCCCGAAGCTATGACGCCAAGGGCGCAGGCATGGGTCTTTATATTGTAAAGAGCATTATTGAGATTCACGGCGGCACCATTGAGGCACACAGTGAGGTGGGCGAATACACAGAGTTTATTTTCAACCTGCCAAAATAATTATTGTTTTTAATTTATTGTTCAAACTTACTTAAAAATTAAGGTTTATCTTATACTCAGAAAGTATTTGGAGGTCTTTTCAGAATGACAGAGGATTTTGAAAATAACACAATGAATAATGAAGAGATAACCGCTTCAGAGGAAGCTGCTGTTGAGGAAATAGTAGCAGAAGAAACTGAAAGCATTGCCGAAGAGGTTGTTGCAGAGGCAGAAAAAGACGAAGCTGAAATAGAAATTCAGTCTGAACCTGTTGATATTTCTTCAGGTCCCAGCCTTTTTGCAGATGAGGAAGAGGCAGAAGCACCAGAGGTTGAGCCCGAAAAGGTTGAAGCTGCCCCTCAGGCAGAGCCTCCCGTATATGCCCCTCAGCCCAATCCCAATGCTTATAATCAGCCAAACGGTTACCAGAGAGGTTATTACAGCCAGCAGGCTTACGGTGCTTATAATTATGGCTATCAGCAGCCTCAGGCACAGCCAATGCCTGTTGCACCTGCAGAGGCACCAAAGGCTAAGAAAAATGGCAAAAAGATTTTCCTTTCAGCTATTGCTCTCATTCTTGTGTTTGCACTTGGCGTAGGCTTTGCTCAGGTTTTACCTAAAAATAAAAAATCCACATATACAAACGAAACAACCACAGGCTCTTCAGATGAGGAGTATAAGGGCGATGATGCTCAGCTTGAAATAAACAACACTCCATCAGCCAGCACATCAAACGGCTCAATTCTTACACCCAGCCAGGTATATGAAAAGGTTAAGAAGAGCAATGTAGGTATTGTAGTTTATTCAGGCAGTTCAAACCGCTCTGCAGGTGAGGGCTCAGGCATAGTAATGGGCCTTGATACCACAGGGGAATATACATATATTATTACCTGCGCCCACGTTATAAAGGATGCAGGCATTAAAGTAAAGGTACAGACAGAGGACGGCACATCCTTTGATGCTCAGATTGTCGGCTACGACCAGCGCACAGATGTAGGCGTAGTTAAGGTTAAAAGCACAGGCTTTACTCCTGCTGAGTTTGGTGATTCAACCGCTCTTAAAATCGGCGACCCCGTTTATGCAGTAGGTAACCCAGGCGGCGTTGAATTTTTCGGCTCCTTCACAGGCGGTCATGTTTCTTCAATGAACAGACCTGTGAGCAGTGAAATCGGCTACACAATGAAATGTATTCAGCACGATGCTTCAATTAACCCCGGCAACTCAGGCGGTATGCTTGTAAACCAGTATGGTCAGGTCATCGGTATAAATTCTCAGAAGATTGCATCATCAAGCTATGAGGGTATGGGTTTCGCAATCCCCATTACATCAGCAAAAGAGATAGTTGATGCACTTATTAAGAATGGTTATGTACCCAACAGACCAATGCTCGGCATTACCTATGCACCAGTCAGCGCAAGTACACAGTATTATATGATTGCACAGGCAAAGGGTCTACCCGCAGGCACACTTATTATTACCGAAATCAAATCAGGCAGCTCACTTGCAGGTACAGGTGCACGCCAATATGATATGATTGTTGCAGTAAACGGCAAATCTCTTGACACAGCAGATGTACTGCTCAGCCTTATTGATGGCGGTAAGGTAGGCGATAAGCTCAAGCTTACACTTTGCAGAGTAAACAGCAATTACTCAGTAGATGAGTTTGATATTGAGGTTACTCTTGTAGAGGATAAGGGAAGCTCAACTCAGGAAACAACTACTGAAAGAGCAGTAAACCCATTTGATTATTGGGGCTATTAAAATAAAAATCAGGAGCAGGCACAAAGCCTGCTCCTTTTTGCATACAAAAGCAAAAGGCAGATGGTTTTCATCTGCCTTTAATTTATCAGATTTTTGAAATTCTGAAGGTGAATGAGTAGCCTTTGCCTGCCTTAAGCTTATAGGGCTTATGAAGGTAAGCACAGCCGGGCATATCACCGCCAACACCTCTCATTGCAGCATCAAGGCTGAGAGTGTTGAAGTAATCCTTCTCAAGCTCGTAAAGGTGCTTTGTGCTGTCAATCTTTTCAGGTGTGTATTCAAATACGTTGAAGCCGAAGGGGATGTCAAGGGAATCAATCTTAATACCTGCACCGTTATTATCAGTAAGGCTGAGTGTTCTTACATCTGTTCTGTGACCGTTTTCCTGAGGTCTCATATATCTGTGCTCAAGGTCTGCAACGCTCATAGAGTACTTGCCGATTTTAGCACCTGTTTTTCTGTCACAGTAGGTTTCCTGAGGGCCTCTGCCGTACCAATCAACATTGCAAAGCAGCTTCTTTATACCTACACGAACACCAACCTTAAGCATGGGCAGGAATAAGCCTCTTGCCTTGTGGCTTACGGTTACGTCACCATCAGGTGAGAAAAGGTAGGTGGTGGAAACACCTGCTGTAAAGGGTGCATTCCAATGTACCTTTACCTCTACACCAGAGGGAGTTGAGGCTGCCTTAACAAGAGTTGCAGCCATCATTGCAGTTGAGCGCTTCCACTGATAAAGGGGATGAATCTCTGCAACAAAGGGAGCAAAGTTGATATAGCCTCTGTCGTTATCTGTAAGGGGACGGAAGAAATCAGGCTTCATTGGGTTTTCAATAATTTCCTGACCATCATAGATAAGTGATGCAAGGGCACCGCCCTTAACTGCAGCGGTGAATTTATCACCAATAATATTTACGTTGTGGCCGCTCTGCTTATATTTAAGCTCACCAATAGCGGGCTTCTTTGCAGCAGCAACGCATTCTCTTATAACAATCTGTGAGAAGGAGGTTTCAAAGCCTGCCTCTGCCCAAACTTTATCTTTATTAAGAATGAAAGCAACTGTAAGGATAAGCTCGCCCTCGGGGTATTTATCTGCCTTGTAGGGGAGTACAATTGTTTCGCTTGTAAGTGGAGCAACTACAAGGTCGGTAATTTCGCCGCTTTCAACGGTTTCACCATTAACTGCAAGTGTCCACTTAAAGTTATAATCTGATGTATCAATAAAGAGGTTTTTATTCTTAATTGTAATTCTGCCGTTTAATGCGTCTGCATCCTGCACCTCAAGGTTTGAGTAAACCTTTTTTACCTCATAGTAAGAGGGCTGAGGCTTACGGTCTGCGGAGATAATACCGTTTGCGCAGAAGTAGTAGCTTGTAGCACCTTCACCGAAGTCGCCACCATAGAGCCACTGCTCCTTGCCGTTTTCTACTCTTCTGATGGACTGGTCAACATAGTCCCAGATGAAGCCGCCGCACATGTGCTCATAGTTTTCAAAGTCATCAACATATTCCTTGAAGTTACCAAGGCTGTTTTCCATAGCGTGAGCATACTCACAGTAAATAACAGGGTGGTCCTTATAGGTTTCTGCAGGAACATCCTTATTATCTGCAGCAAGAGCATTTGCAACGTTATCGTAAAGGGTAGCAGTAATTGCTTCCTGATTTCTGAACTTTTCAACTATGCTCTCAACGGGGTACATTCTGCTGATAAAGTCAGATTTTGTATAATCAAAGTCGCCTTCATAGTGAATGGGTCTTGTGTTATCAATAGCAAGTATTGCTTTCTTTTCCCACATAAAGTTAGAGCCGTCGCCTGCCTCGTTACCAAGGCTCCAGAAGCAGATACAGGCATGGCTTCTGTCACGAAGTACCATTCTTCTTGCTCTGTCGCATACAGCCTCTTTGAAGTCAGGGTTATCACCGGGGCAATTCTTACGGCGAACGCCGTGTGTTTCAACATCTGCCTCATCCATTACATAGAAGCCAAGCTCATCACACATATCATAGAGCATTTCTCTGTTGGGGTAGTGGCTTGTGCGGATAGCATTGATATTAGCCTGCTTCATCAGATACAAATCCTGCTTATATCTGTAATCGGGAATTGCCCAGCCGTTGTCGGGGTCAAAGTCGTGACGGTTTACGCCCTTTATAATTACACGCTTGCCGTTTACATAAAGAACATTGCCCTTGATTTCAGTACATCTGAAGCCAATCTTTACACACTTTGCAGAGAGTGTCTTTTTGTTGCTGTTTTTAAGAGAAATTACAAGCTTATAAAGGTTAGGCTCTTCAGCACTCCACTGTCTTGCATTCTCCTCAATGTATTCATAGTTAAGTACGGTTTTACCGCTTGCAACCTCTACGCTTTCGCTTATAACCTTTGTGGGGTTGTTGCCGTCGTAAAGGGTAACCTCAAGGTTACATTTTTTGGGAGCGTCATAATTCTGAAGTGTGATTTCAAGGTTAAGCTTACCATCCTTGTAGTCATTTACAAGTGTGGTGTTTGCAAAGAAATCTCTTACACAGATTTTCTCCTCAGCATAAATGTAAACATCTCTGTAAATACCGCAAAGGAACCACATATCCTGGTCCTCAAGATATGTACCGTCTGTATATCTGTAAACCTCAACCATTACTTTGTTAATGCCGGGCTTAACATAGTCTGTAATATTAAACTCAGCGGGGGTCATTGAGCCCTGTGAGTAGCCAACCTTTTTATTATTGATATAAAGGAAGAAGCCTGCTTTTACTGCGCCGAAGTTAATAAAAATCTCCTTGCCGTCAAAGCTTTCGGGCAGAGTAAACTCACGGCGGTATACACCGATTTCATTAAGCTTATGGTTGATTTTTGGAATTTCGCTCTCAATAATGGACATTGCTCTTGGGTAGCCTGCGCAAAGGTAGATGGGCTTGCCGTAGCCTTTAAGCTGCCATACTGAAGGCACCTCAATATCGTCCCAGCTGCTGTCATCATAGCTGTCAGAGTAATAATCCGTAGGCAGGTTATCCACACCAATCTGCCACCAGAATTTCCAGGTGCCGTTAAGTGAAAGGTAATCAGGTGCAGCGCCACCTGCAAGGGCATCCTTTACTGATTTATAGGGGAGGGCATTATTGTGACCATCCTCTTTATTCTCTTTAATAATGTAAGGATTTTCCCAGTATTTTAATTCCTTAGCCATAGTAACTCTCCTTAATATATAAATATATATTAGATTACATTATATTAGTATAGCATTTTAATTGTGCCCATACAAGAAAAAATGCAAAAAAACAGAAAAAAGAAAAGCGAAGCACGTATTAAAATCAAATACTTGTTTACGAATTTGCAGTTTTTATTAACACTTTTGCACTTTAGCTTAAAAGCCCTTGATTTTACATTTATAGGTGTTATAATCACAAGCAACAACTCTTTTTAAGAAAGGCAGGCGAAAATAATGTCAGTAAAGTATTTCAGATATGAACAGCATATTCGAGATAAATGGGATAATACTATACTTATATTGCGGAGAATATTTTTACTCACTTACCTTATGTCGGCCTGCCGATTGGGTGGGTATAATATGTATTTTATGGCATCTCCGCTTGTATGCGGGGATGTTTTTTTATTTATGGAGGTGTTGAAAAAATGGACAGAATAATATTTCTCAGGTGGAGAAATAAAAGAGAAGCGGTAAGACCAAGGCAGATTTACTATGTTGAGGGGTACAACAGACACCTGATTATTTATACCGCAAAGGGAAATATAGAGGTTGTAGGTAAAATGAATGATATTTGTACCTGCCTGCCGGAAAGCCATTTTGTAAGAATACATCAGGGCTTTACAGTTAATATGAATTATGTTGAGTCTGTTACTGAGGATGGAATGCTGATGAAAAACGGAAGCATACTTCCCATAAGTGTAAGAAAGAGAAAACAGGCTCTTGAAAAATACTATAAATTTTGTGAAAAAGGAGGAGAGTGAAATGATAATTAAAATTACGCTTTTACTTATTTGCCTTGTTGCACTTATATCGGGTGTGGTCATAAGGGTAAAAGCAAATGATAAAGACTTAAAACTAATGGGCACAGGGGTTGCAATGCTTTTTGGTAATTGTACCATAGGTTTGTTGCTCTTTGAGCTTATACAAAGGGAGTCAGGGCTTTGCGGGTTTGTTGCAGCACTGCTGCTTATTCAGATGTTTTGCTGCTCCGTATATGTTAAGCTTAAAATATAAAAAGCTGCTGCAGCTGAAATACTGCAACAGCTTAAATTCATATATAAAGTAAAACAGCCATCCTTTTGGATGGCTGCTGTTTGTGTTGGCGTCGTCCTATCTTCCCGGGCCGCTTCCAGCCAAGTATTGTCGGCACTGTTGAGCTTAACTACCGTGTTCGGGATGGGAACGGGTGGACCCTCAACGTCATTAACACCAACTAAGAATACGCAACGGCGTTTTCTTGAATGCTCAGTTAGTATAATACCATAATCACAATTTGTCAAGCCTTTTTTCAAATTTTTATATAAATTCTTTTACAGCTGTGTTATACTGTCTTTGCAAAGGTGGTGAAATTATGAAATCAGAGCGTACGGTTATAGGCATTGTTGCCCATGTAGATGCAGG
>JAKSQR010000040.1 GCA_024404065.1 Clostridia bacterium
TCTTCTCTGAAGTAGCTTAAGCCTAAGCTTGCAGGGGGCATATTCTCTCTTTTCTTTCTCATGGATACTACAATAAGTACTATGATAGTAACAATGTAGGGTGCCATTTTGAATATTTCCTGTGAGCTCATTGTAAGGTTAGGAATGTAGTTGTGAATAATGAAAAGTCCGCCGAATATAAATGAGCCAAGAATGCTAAGGCTTGGTTTCCAGACTGCAAATATAACAAGGGCAATAGCAAGCCAGCCTCTGTCACCAAAGCCATCATTTGACCATACGCCGTTAGCATAGTCCATTACGTAGTAAAGACCACCAAGACCTGAAATAACTGAGCCGATTATGGTTGCACCATATTTATATGCAGTAACGTTAATACCTGCTGCATCTGCGGTTGCAGGGCTTTCGCCAACTGCTCTTAAATGCAGACCTGAGCGGCTTCTGTTAAAGTAAAGCGAAGCAAAAATTGCGATTGCAATTGCAAGGTAAGCAAGGAAGCTGTGTGATAAAAAGATTGTGCCAAATGCACCGCATTTTGAGGCAAAGGGGAGTGACTTCTTAAAAATGTTGCTTGTAGCAGAAAGGGCAATAGAAGGAATCTCTGTATTGCCTGAAATTTTAATAAGTGAACCGCCAAAGAAGTTACCAAAGCCAACGCCAAAGGTTGTAAGAGCAAGGCCGGTAACATTCTGATTTGCCCTTAAAGTTACTGTAAGGAAGGCATAAAGTAAACCACATAATGCTGAGCCGATTACTGAGCTAAGTACAGGAACAAGCACTGCGATTACAGGGTTAAAGCTTGCTGCCTTTGTTTCGTAAAAGAATGAGCCGATAACACCGCAAATACCACCTACGTACATTACGCCTGCAGTACCAAGGTTAAGGTGACCGCTTTTTTCTGTAATTATTTCACCTGTTGAACCGTAAAGAAGGGGAATACTCTGCATAATAGCTCTTTGAATAAATGAAACTATCATAATTATTTCTCCTCCTTTCCACGGAACATAATTTTGTAATTTATAAAGAATTCACTACCGATAATGAAGAAAAGGATAATACCGGTAATAATTTCTGAAAATGCCTTGTTAAGACCAAACTGAGTTGAGATTTCGCCTGCACCTTTTTCAAGGAATACAAGCAGGAATGATGTAAGTATCATTGCGAAGGGATTAAACTTTGCAAGCCAGGATACCATAATTGCAGTAAAGCCTCTGCCTGCTGCAGTATCAGTAGCTACAGTATGGTCAGTACCTGATACAAGAAGGAAGCCTGCAATACCGCAGATAGCACCTGAAAGTATCATGGTACGGATAATAACCTTTTTAACATTTACACCAATGTACTTAGCTGTATTTTCACTTTCACCAACAACGCTTAATTCATAGCCATGCTTGCTGGATTTAAGGTAAACATACATAAATATTGTAATGCCTATAACAACTAAGATATTAAAGAGATATTTGCTTATAATGGGGTTATCACCTAAGGTAGGAAGGTAACCTGCCTCTGTTGCCTGATTAATAACACCGATTTTACCTGAGCCCTTAGGGTTAGACCAGATGTAGCAAAAATATGAAACAAGCTGAAGTGCAACATAGTTAAGCATAAGAGTAAAGAGTGTTTCATTAGTATTCCAGAAAGCTTTGAATATAGCAGGTATAACACCCCATATAGCACTTGCAGCAAGGCTGCAAACTATCATAAGTGGGAAAAGAGCAATAGGGGGAAGCTTATCGCCATATAAAATCATACAGCTTGCAGTAGCAAGACCGCCTACAAGCACCTGACCTTCAGCACCGATATTCCAGAATTTCATCTTGAAAGCAGGTGTAACTGCAAGAGAAATACAAAGGAGAATTGCTGAATTCTGAAGGAAGGACCAGAGATTTCTGTTCTTAGTAATAAAAATGGTTAAGTAGCTCTTATCACTTGTTGCAGCAAAATTTTTAACCTTATCAAAGCCAAAAGCGCCATTAAGCATAGCTTTATATACGTCAATGGGATTAAGCTTTGTAAAAATGAATGTGATTATGCCACAAACAATAAGACCAAGTACAATAGCAAGCACTCTTATAAGTGCGCTTTTCCAGAATGGGAAATTTGTTTTGGTACGTTTTACCACGTGAAAGAGAGGCTCACGGGTTTTAGCATTATTACTCATTGCCCTTACCTCCTTTAGTGTTTTGTGTCATAAGCAGACCAACCTCTTCTTTAGTGGTTGTTCTTGCATCAACAATACCAGAAATGCAGCCTGATGATAATACAAGTATTCTGTCGCAAAGGTCAAGAAGTACATCTAAATCTTCGCCAACAAATATAACTGCTGTGCCATTCTTTTTCTCATTATTAAGAATGTTGTAGATAAGATATGATGAGTTAATATCAAGACCTCTTACAGGGTAAGCAGCCATAAGCACAGTAGGTGAGGAGGAAATTTCACGACCAACAAGTACCTTCTGTACATTACCGCCTGAAAGCCTTCTTACAGGTGTAGATGCTGATGGGGTAACAACCTCAAGGTCATTAATGATTTTTTCAGCAAGCTCTTTAGGCTTCTTTCTCTGAAGGAAAGCTGTTTTACCTTTTCTGTAGCTACGGAGCATCATATTATCAACAATGTCCATATTACCTACAAGACCCATACCAAGTCTGTCTTCAGGTACAAATGAAAGACGAACACCAAGCTCTCTTATCTGCATAGGAGTTTTATTTCTCAGGTTTTCAGTTTTACCATCTTTAGGGTTGATGTATGAAATGTTGCCTTCATTCAGTTTCTGTAAACCTGCAATAGCTTCAAGCAACTCTTTCTGACCGCTGCCTGCAATACCTGCAATGCCAAGAATTTCGCCGCTTTTTGCGGAGAAGCTGATGTTATCAAGCACCTTAATACCATCTCTGTTTGTAACATTAAGGTTTTCAATTACAAGCCTGTCCTGAGAATTCTCGGGCTCACTTCTGTCTATATCAAGCACAACCTTTTTGCCTACCATCATTTCAGTAAGCTCAGATTCGTTTGTTTCGCTTGTGGTTACTGTGCCTATATATTCACCCTTACGAAGTACTGCAACATGGTCAGAGATTGAAAGCACTTCATGAAGCTTGTGGGTAATAATTATAATAGATTTGCCGTCTTTCTTCATATTGCGTAAAACGGCAAAGAGCTTCTCAGTTTCCTGTGGTGTTAAAACTGCAGTAGGCTCATCAAGTATAAGAATATCTGCGCCTTTAAAAAGAACCTTTATAATTTCAACTGTCTGCTTTTCAGATACAGACATATCATAAATCTTTTTGTTGGGGTCTAATTCAAAACCATACTGGTCACATATTGCCTTAATCTGAGCAATTGACTTTTTAAGGCTGTATTTACCATCGTCATCCATACCAAGTATGATATTCTGAGCAGCAGTAAATACCTCAACCAGCTTGTAGTGCTGATGAATCATACCTATTTTATAGTCAAAGGCGTCTTTAGGGGAGCGGATAACAACCTCTTTACCATCAATCATTATCTGACCATGATCAGGGAAATAAATACCTGATATCATATTCATAAGGGTAGTTTTGCCGCTTCCGTTTTCGCCTAAGATAGATAAGATTTCGCCCTTATCTACTGAAAGGCAAACGTCTTTGTTAGCCACAACGTTACCAAAGGTTTTTGTTATGTTTTTTAATTCAATTGCGGGTGTTGCCATATATTCACCTCATTTATAGCTTTAGCATTCAGAACAGTAAAACTGAAATTTTATTCTTCTGAGTGTTAAAAATTATCTCATTATAAAATCAAAAATCAGGCGGGGGATAAAACCCCGCCTTTTAATATGCTTTAATTAGAAAGCCTCGTTGAGGTAGTTGATACCATCAATCTTGATTGCAAAGTAAGGAGCTGAACGGAACTCACTCTCATGGAAGTAACCGTCAGAAACTACTTCTGTATCAGGAGTATAAGCTTCGTCTGTATCAACGTCTGCCATGTAGCTGTCAAGAACCTTGCCGTCTACTGTGAATGTAGCAGTGTCAAATACGTGAATTTCGCCTGCTTCAAGAGCTGCCTTAACTTCTTCAAGCTTAGCAACTGTGCCAGCAGCAGCAACATCTTCGTTTACTTCTGTAAGCTCAACTGAACCAGTACCGATTGTACCTACAAAGTCGTTATCGATTTCTTTGCCTTCAAGTACGCAGTAAATGATGTGCTCAAAGTAGGGTTCCCAGTTAATTCTTGAAGATACGATGAATGTGTTGGGAGCAACAGACTTTGTTGAACCATTGTAAGAAACGTTGGGAACACCAGCGTTTTCGCAAGCTGTGGGAGCGCCCATTGAGTCAGCGTGCTGGCTGATAAGCTTACAACCGCCATTGATAAGCTTTGTTGCAGCTTCCTTCTCCTGAGTTTCATCATACCATGAGCCTGTGAACTGAACATCCATAGTAACTGTAGGACATACAGACTTAGCACCAAGATAGAATGATGTGAAACCAGAAACAACTTCTGCGTAAGTGTAAGCACCAACGTAACCCATCTTAGCTTCGTCAGCTGTGAATTCACCAGCTTCGATCATTTCGTTAAGCTTAAGACCTGCAGCAACGCCTGCAAGATATCTGCCTTCGTAAATAGCAGCAAATGCGTTGTGGAAGTTAGTAAGGTCAGATGTGTGAGACTGAGTACCTGTTGCGTGGCAGAACTGAACATCAGGATATTCCTTAGCTGCCTGCATAAGATAGCTTTCATGGCTGAATGAATCAGCGAATACGAGAGAGCAACCCATATCAGCAAGGTCAACAGCTGCTTCATAGCATTCGTTTGTTTCGGGGATATTTGTCTTCTGAATGTACTCTACGCCAAGGGTTTCACAAGCTGCCTTAGCGCCTTCGATGAAGTTCTTATCATAAGTAGAGTTTTCATCGTGAAGGAAAATGAAACCAACCTTAAGCTTTTCAGCAGGAACAGGTGTGTTGCCATCGCCTTCGCTTGGTGTCTTTGTGCCGCAAGCAGCAAATAAACCAAGTACGAGTACGAGTGAAAGTACGATTGCGAGAATCTTTTTCATAAAATTACCTCCAATTTTATTAAATGCTTTACGCATTGATTAACCAAATGAAATTATGCCGTTTTCAATAGAATTGATTACAGCAAGGGACTCAACGTGAAGCCCCATAGCTCTGAGCTCTTTACCACCGGGCTGGAAGCCTTTTTCTACACAGATGCCTACACCCTCAACAGTAGCGCCTGCCTGCTCTGCTATATGGCAAAGACCTTTTACTGCACCGCCGTTTGCAAGGAAGTCATCTATAATAAGTATATGGTCATCAGGACCAAGATATTTGCGTGAAATACCAATCTGTGTGGTAATGCCTTTAGTAAAAGAGAAAACCTCACCGGCATAAATATCGTTACCTACATTTCTGTGCATACCTTTTTTGGCAAAAACAACAGGCACATCAAAATACTGTGCTACTATGCAGGCAATACCAATGCCAGAGGCTTCAATAGTAACTATTTTGTTAATGTTTTCATTTGCGAAAAGTCTTTTGAATTCTTTGCCTATTTCGTTAAGAAGTGAAACATCAATCTGATGGTTAAGGAACATATCTACCTTAACTATATCGTTGCCGATTATTTCACCCTGCTGCTGAATTCTCTCTTCAAGAAGCTGCATTTTAGAAGTACCTCCGAAAATGAAAAATATCAAATTTATTATATTCTAAATAAATATAAAAATCAATAATAAATGATAAATTTATGAAACTGATTTTCAGCTTATAATCTGTCAGTAAGCTCACAAATAACAGAGTTTGATAAAAGAAACCCTTCTGGTGTCAGAGCAAAGCCATTTTCAGTTAAATTCAATAAATTTTTGTCTTGTAAAAATCTGCAATAATCAATAAATCCGTCATTAAAATTATAGGAATATTTTTGCTTTATATCGCAGAAATTTATACCTTTGCTGAGCCTTAATCCAAGCATGATATATTCCTCAAGGCTGCCACCTTTGTCGTCATAAATAAGCTCAGGCTCACTTATAAATTTATTGATATCATTATCATAATATAATCTTTTGCCATCTATAAACGAATGGGCAGAGGGGCCTATACCAAGGTATTCCTTACATTCCCAGTATTTACAGTTGTGTTTGCTTTCGTAACCAGGGAGTGAAAAATTTGAGATTTCGTAATGGTTAAATCCGTTATTTCTCAGCGTTTCACTTACTGTAAGGTACATATCACTTACAGTATCTTCGTCAGGTAATATGAGCTTATCTCTGTTTTTGCCAAAGTAGGTGTTATCTTCAATTTTAAGAAGATATGCGCTTATATGTTTTACACCTGAGTTTATACAAAAGCTTACTGATTCATTAAGGCTTTCAATAGTCTGATAAGGTATGCCAAGCATTAAATCAAGTGAAATATTATCTATGCCTGCCTTATGACATTTGTTAATTGCATTTAATACCTCTTCTTTGCCTGAAAGCCTGCCAAGTGCTTTTCTTTCACCATCAACTGCGCTTTGAAGACCCATTGATATTCTGTTTACACCAGCAGAAGCAAGTACATCAAAATCAAATATGCTGTTTTCCCTGCCTGTGTCAGACGGATTACATTCTACTGTAATTTCGCAGTTATCAGTATGGCTTACAACACTTAATATTTCAGCAATTTCTTGGGATTTAAGCTGGCTTGGAGTACCTCCGCCAAAATAAACAGTATCAAATATACAATCCGATTTCTGAATCTCTCTTTTTACTGCTTCAATATATTCCTGCTTTAACCCTTCATCAATCCTCATTGAGTAAAAATCGCAGTAGGGGCATTTACTCCTGCAAAAGGGGATGTGAATGTATAATCCTATTGGTTTATCAGTCATTATCATCAAGCTTAAGTACAGCCATAAATGCTTCCTGAGGCACTTCAACAGTACCAAAGTGACGCATTCTCTTTTTACCTTCCTTCTGCTTTTCAAGCAGCTTCTTTTTACGGGTAATATCACCGCCGTAGCACTTTGCAAGAACATCCTTACGCATAGCTTTAACGGTTTCACGGGCAATAATTTTACCGCCAATACCAATCTGAATAGGAATTTCAAACATCTGACGGGGAATATTATCCTTTAATCTTTCGGCAATCTTTCTTGCTTTGCTGTATGCTTTATCAGAGTGAATAATAAATGAAAGAGCATCTACTATATCACCATTAAGCAGTACATCAAGCTTAACAAGCTTAGATGCCCTGTAATCTGAGATTTCGTAGTCAAATGAAGCATAACCTCTTGTGCGTGATTTAAGTGAATCAAAGAAGTCATAAATAATTTCATTAAGAGGAAGCTCATAATGAATGTCAACTCTGTCAGGTGTAATGTAATCCATGTTTACAAATACACCACGTCTGTCCTGACAAAGGTCCATAATAGTGCCTACATAGTCAGCAGGAGCGTAGATGTGCGCATCAGTAAAAGGCTCTTCGCAGGATGCAATAAGACCAGGATCAGGGTAATGAGTGGGGTTATCAATTTCTATCTGACTGCCGTCAGTAAGGTTGATTTTATATACAACGCTTGGAATTGTAGTTACAAGGTCAAGGTCGTATTCTCTTTCAAGTCTTTCCTGTATAATTTCAAGGTGAAGAAGACCAAGGAAACCACAACGGAAACCAAAGCCAAGAGCACCAGATGTTTCAGGCTCAAAGCTGAGAGCAGCATCATTAAGCTGTAACTTTTCAAGAGCATCACGAAGTGCCTCATAATCAGCACCATCAGCAGGGTAAACACCGCAGAAAACCATGGGGTTAACCTTGCGGTAACCGGGGAGAGGCTCTGCAGCAGGATTCTCAACAGTTGTAACTGTATCACCAACACGGGCATCACTTACTGTCTTGATAGAGGCAGTAATATAGCCAACCTCACCTGCGGTAAGCTCTTTGCAGGGCTCAGGCTCCTGTGCCCTCATATAGCCTGTCTCAACAACTGTAAACTCTGCACCTGTTGCCATCATTCTGAGGGTGTCACCGGGCTTTATTTTGCCTTCTTTAATTCTTACATAAACAATAACACCCTTGTAGCTGTCATAAACAGAGTCAAAAATAAGTGCTCTGCAAGGCTTGTCATCCTCAGCTACGGGTGGGGGAATAAGCTTTACTATCTGCTCAAGTACTTCCTCTACGTTTTCACCTGTTTTAGCGGAAACACGTGGTGCTTCTGAGCAATCTAAACCAATTACATCCTCTACCTCTTTTGAAACTCTTTCAGGGTCAGCAGAGGGTAAATCTATCTTATTGATTACAGGTACAATCTCAAGGTCGTGGTCAAGGGCAAGGTATGTATTTGCAAGGGTCTGTGCCTCAACACCTTGAGTGGCGTCAACTATAAGAATTGCACCCTCACAAGCTGCAAGAGAGCGGGAAACCTCATAGTTAAAGTCAACGTGACCCGGTGTGTCAATTAAGTTAAGATAATACTCCTGACCATCCTCTGCAACATAGTTGAGCTTAACAGCGTGTGCCTTGATTGTAATGCCTCTTTCTCTTTCAAGGTCCATTTTATCAAGGAGCTGAGCGGTCATATCTCTTAATGCAACAGATTTTGTTTTTTCAAGGAGTCTGTCTGCAAGTGTGGATTTACCATGGTCAATATGAGCAATTATGCAAAAATTGCGTATGTTTTCTTTGGAAACTGACAATTTGATTACCTCACAAGTGAAATTAAAAATACACATACAATATATCATAATATTATAAATATTACAAGAATATTGACACATATATTTGCGAAGTGTTATAGTTCATCTGGGTGATATTATGAATAAATTTGTTAAAGGCTCCCTTATTACATTGGCAGGCATTGCAGGTACAGTAGGTGTGAGTGCAGCTGCCTATATGCCGTTTGTGATAAATGAGGCAAATAAACTATATAGTGATAATTGCGATTATCTGCTTATATTAGGCGGTAATATTATCGGTGCAGATACCCCTTCATCTCAGCTTGTAGAGCGTATGAAAAGGGCTGCAGATTACTTAAATAATCATCCATACACAGTGGCTATTCCGTGTGGTGGCTGCTTCCGTAAGGGTCAGCAAAAGAGTGAAGCAGAAATTATAGCTGAATTTCTTATGGCTGAGGGTGTGGAAGAAGAGAGAATTATACTTGAGGACCAATCAACAACTACCTTTGAAAACTTTATAAACGCAAAGGTGCTTATTGACGAAGACTGGACAGGGGAGAAGGAGCCTGTTATTGCTTTCCTTTCAAGCTCATATCATATTTTCAGAGCTGACAAAATAGCAAAAATGTGTGGCTATGATAAGATAGGCAAGGTATCCGCAAAAACTCCTGGCAATGCAGCAAAAAGATATGTGAGAGAGTATTTTGTTGCCTATGAGCTATTACTTAAAAAGGTGGGGCTGAAAAAATGAAGAAAAATAAAATAGCAGAGTGTAAGCCTTTAGGTGCTTTCCTGCTTATAATTGCAATATTTGGCACACTTGTAATATTTCACCGCTGTGGATATTATAATTTCACTCCTACTGAATTTGTACCTGACGATTACGGCAGATTTAATTTCTTTTCATATTTTACAGTGCAGAGCAATATTTTTATTGCCATTTATCTTTACTTTATTTCTCTTGCTATGCTTGGCGTTAAGAGGGCAGAGAAGGTTGCTTTTAATCCTGTTGTAGGTGTATTTGCTACTACCTATATTTTTGTAACAGGTATGGTATATTGCGGTGGTATTCCCATAGGCCTTACTCCTCCGTTTGAATGGACTGACCCTGCAACTTCTATGACATCCTTTATTCAGGTTTTTCATCACATGATTATCCCGCCACTTATGATAATTCTGTGGTTTTTCCCTTACACAAACGAAAAAATCAGCGCAAAAGTTTTACCCTATGCAGGAATTTATCCACTTGCTTATTCAATTTTTTCTATTGTCAGGGGCAAATATGTTCCCTGTGGTAAACTTTATGGCTCACACTTTTACGCTTATCCATTCTATGAGCCAAGGTTTGATTATGATTTATTTTTCAAAAGCAAGCCTGAAGCATATACTGAGCTTAAAGGATATTTATGTATGATACCTATGCTTATTGCAGGTATTGCTTTATTTATTGGTATAGCGGCAATTTTCAGACTTATCCACAATAAAAGAATTGATAAAATGTACAAATAAGTATAATTGACAAATAAATATTGGTATGGTAGAATTACTCACAGTAGGCGCGTCAGGCCTCCCGAAGTGTTTTAACACTTTCGCCAACGAACCTACTAAGGAGCAATCTGCCTTTGCCCAGGGCGGACTGCTCCGGTTCGTTTTTTATAGCATAAAATTACTCCTCTGCATTTTGTTTTGCAGAGGAGTTTTTGAGTTTATTTAACAGCAGGGTTTACAACAATTTCAGCTATATCAGGTGATGTAGCAATTCTGTTATCAAACTTAACTGAGCCGTTATTGTACAGTACAATTTCATTTAAGCCTTCTTTTAATTCCACGTAAGCTACCGCAGTATTGAAGTTATAATTACTGTTTGTATTTACACACCATAATGTGTATTCTTTTCCGTTTGCACTTATTGTTATATATTCTTCAATCAGGTCAACATTATAGTCGTGATATCCACCTTCTTCGTTGTTTGAATAGGTGAATTTTATTGCATAAATTCCGCCTTTTTCAGCATTTACATTAAATGTAGCTTTACCACCGTTGCTGTTTATACCTGTAAGGCAATTTTTGCCGCCAATGCTCTTAATTTCTGCGCCAT